>JABXGS010000147.1 GCA_016550425.1 archaeon | reverse complement strand
TTTGCCTTATATGCTCCAAGCCGGCAAGAAGGTGTTGCCCCTACGCAATACGTAATTTCACCGGCAATGCAAATGTTTTGCAACGGGTGTAACGCGTGCATCGAAGCTTGTCCCACGGGAGCACTCACAGTTACTCCAAAAGCTGAAGCCCAATAAATCCGAACTAACCCTGCTTCCGTTAAATGACTCTGTAACTCGTTCGGTAAATTACAATTATAGGTTCAGCTCTTCAATTTTTGCGAGGATTTCATCAACATGCCCAGTGACACTTACCTTGGGCCAAACAAACCGGATGATGCCATCTCGATCAATAAGAAAGGTCACACGCTTTGCCGTGCCGGTTCCCCTGGTTTTCACACCATAGAGTTCAACTATCTTCTTGTCTGCATCAGCAATCAGGGGATACGATAGTGCATGTTTAGCCTTGAACCCCGCCTGTCTCTTCACATTGTCAGTGCTTACTCCAACCACTTTTGCACCTATTCCAGTCAACCGAATCATATTATCTCGAAACGAACAAGCCTCCTTTGTACAACCAGGCGTATACGCACGGGGATAAAAGTATAAAATCACTATATTCCCTTTCAAACTAGCAAGTTCTAGTTCATTTTCATCATCAGTAATTCCTACAAAATTCGGGGCAACTTGCCCAACTTCAGGCATATCCATTAAAAACACCTCACTGCACGAGAACTGCTTTCTTCTCTTATTCATTACGCTATTCTTAGAACATCCAGTCTAAATCGGTTTAAACTGGCTTTTTGACGCTCCACACACTGGACAGACCCAATCCTCAGGAATATCAGCAAAAGCTGTACCTGGTGCAATTCCATGTTCGGGGTCTCCCTTCTCGGGATCATAGATCCAGCCACATACCTCACATCGGTATTTTCCTTCATTACTTGAAAAAACCTCGGATTTGGAGGTTGGTGGAAGATAAGTGGCTGCACGTTTGGACGTTTTTCCTCCCTTCACCTCGTGATAATAGGCATATGTCAAAGGCTTTCCCTCTTTCAGCTTCTTTGCACCCTTTACCTCTCCAATGAAGAGCGTGTGAGTTCCAACATCCACTTGATCGATCACCTTAGCTTCAAGGTAGGCAATTGCATTATCGACAACGATGGGGCAGTCTTCGATGCCTTCCAGAAATTCGACATTTTGAAACTTATCCAGTTCACGACCAGAGTGAAACCCAAACCGGCCAATAAACGTCATCGGAGTTGCCTCACCTAAAATCGACACCGATAACATCCTACTCTTCTCAATGAGCTCATGAGTCAAATTTTCCTTATTGATGCTCAACGCTACCTGAAGCGGAGATGCAGTTATTTGAAATACAGTATTCACAATCTGCCCGTTCACCCGCTTATCCTTTCTTGCCGCAACAACATACATTCCATAACTAAGAAGATTGAGAACCGAAATATCCAATTCAGAATCCAACTTCATCAGCTCCTCTAAGAACCCACGAATACTACTCAATTTTCAGGTTCGATTAGGTAGTTACAGTCTTTGATAATGTAGGTAAATTGCTTAATCATTCTTAGAGCTTCCTGAAAACTTGACACACGATGCCTTGCAGAAGGTTCAAGCATTTCGTCAAGACTGCTATTCAGTTCTGTCTGTTTTTCCTTCTCAAGATGAACACTACGCGGTTTACAATTATCTATTAACGGATTTATTTTTGCCATTCATTTCACCATCCAGTAATCCTCGAAAAGGAGAAAATTTGTTTGAGTTAGTTACATTTTTTGTTTTCGATGTATTAAGAGGCTATTTATCTATTCCGAGGTTACAAAAAATACGATAATGGCTCTCTGGCGGATGCCCGTAGCCTTTTTATATTGGGTTTGGTTTGGAGAAAGAAGCAGGTCTAAAACTCTTAATCGTTCTCTCTTGTGGCTACCTCATCTTTGCGGCAGACCTTGAGGAAGGATTTGGTTGGAAGCCTGAGTATAGAAGCAACGTGGTACCTAAAATGAGCTACGACCGAGAGCCCGTTGAGGCTACAGTCGCAGAACTGCGACCCTATATGAAAAGTTTGAACATCACCTTCAAAGTCGTCGAGAAGGGCGAAGAACGCGAAGTCACCTCCCGCAAAGATGGTGAGACCCACCGAGTTGTTGACGCTACAGCTGGCGATTCCACCGGTGTTGTCTTATTGAGTCTATGGGATGACAATATTGAAGCAATCGAAGTCGACAAAACCTACCGTCTGGAAAAAGGCTATACCAGCCTGTTTCAAGGACACCTCCGCCTTAACATAGGTCGATACGGAGAAATTAACGAAGCCGAAGACGGTATAGAAGAAATTGACGCTGAAAACGATATGTCCGCTGCTGAGCACGAACAACGTTACCGTCGCCGCAGCTACGGCGGTGGTCGAGGTGGATATCGACGTGGCGATCGACGCGATCGTGGTGACCGTGGTGACCGTGGTGACCGTGGTGACCGTGGTGACCGTGGTGACCGCGGACGACGCTACTAATTCTCCCCGATTTATCCATAATAGCCTTCATGTCCCCTCCTGGACGTGAAGGTTCCTCTTTCTCTTTTTTCATTCCCGTCGAATACAGTTCTCTAACAAGGTTTGAGAAGAAATCTCAGCCAGATACAATTCTAATCCTAGCTCATCTATTCGACTTCCAGTCTTTTGAAAATTCAAGTGTTGAAAATAAAAACGCTGAGCGCGGGAATCACGAGAACTTACCGTGGCGTTCACTATATCAATTCTATGATTTATTGCATACTGGGCTAGTTTTTGTAGAAGCCAAGTCCCAACGCCCTTACGAGGAGGAATTGCACAGATAAATCGAATAAAGAGTTCACTTTGACGATGATAGAAATCAACGAGGCCTTTCACTTGTTCTTTGACTATTGCAAGCCAAATACGCCTATTCGTTCTGACATCCAAAGCTGTTTGCAAATGGAGTCGCATTAACTCTACCAACTCCTCTAAGGACTCGGAGGAGCCAGGCGGTTCTTCCATTAATAGACCCTGCGCATAGATTCGTGCTGCTATCTCGAGATTGTGCTTAGAAAGCGAAGTTATTTGCATTCCCTTTATCCGTGAGATTTGGAACACCCCATCTGTGTAGAGAGTAATTCTGCAAACACATTTGACACCATCTCGAACCATCACTGTACTTAAGATATACGGGCACTATCAGATGGTTAGAGAACCGACGACCTGTCAATAATATGTGTGCGAAATCGTGATACCAATGCCAATCGACCCAAGCTTCCAATCAAAATGGAAACAAACGAACCGCCATCATAACCATTGGGTATGGCAATCTGGCACTTCGCATCATGGGATTCATGGAACTCGAGTGGCCGTTGATTTTGATAGTTGCACTGGCTGCTTGAAATGCATCAAGGTATGTCCAGAGGATGTTTTTGAACCATTCGAAAGTGCATCCGGGGAAATCAAAGCTGATCCTGTCGAAGAAACTGCGTGTCTGGAATGTCTTGCTTGTGAAATGGTCTGTCCGGAGGATGCCATAATCATTATGCGAACAGCATCCGAATCCAACACCTTAAGCGCTTTATTAGACTAACATTATAAGGTATACAAATACTCTGAACAATCTTGAAAAGAGGTGTCAGCATGTTTGATATATTACTCACCGACGGTGAACGACAAATCCGAGATGAAGTTCGGGAGTTTGTGCGAAATAAAGTTGATCCCAGCCTAATTATTCGGATGGATGGAAATGAGCAAGAATACCCATACGACTTCATTAAGGCGGCAACTAAGGCCAACCTCATCGGTTTGCGTTTTCCAAAACAATTCGCTGGACGCAATCTCAATTGGGTCTCCGAAATGCTGGCTATCGAGGAAATCGGCGTTTTAGGAATCGCCTTAGGCTGTGCCTATTCTCTTCCAAGTATCGTGGGAGAGGCTATCAATCTCTTCGGTTCAACCGCTCAAAAGAAAACCTACCTCGCTCCAACACTTCGGGGTGAAAAAATTTGTGCCGAAGGACTTACTGAACCGCGAGGTGGGTCTGATTTCTTTGGCACAATAACCTCAGCAGTCCCCCAAGGTAATCATTTTGTAATCAATGGTGAGAAACGATTCGTAGCAGGTGGCATTGGCGCGGACTATTTCTTGATATATGCAAAGACCAACACAAAGGCTCCTCCTCATAAGTCAATGAGTGCCTTCCT
>JABXGS010000146.1 GCA_016550425.1 archaeon | reverse complement strand
TCCAGGGCGAAGCCAATAGTGTCAACAAAAAACATCTCAGGATTGCCAGCCAAAGACCACTTTGACGCCAACGTCGTAAAGGGACGATCACTCACCTCCTTTTCTGCTCCCGTTAATACATTGAAAAGACTTGTTTTCCCAGCATTATAACACCCGACCAGGCACACCATCGGAACCCTCATTTCTCGACGTTTCTTCATTCGTCGACGATGCTCTTCACGATACCGGGTTAATTCACTCGTCACCTTTGCAATCCGCTTTCGTAACTGTTGCAATTGGGCATGATATGCATACTCACCAGGTCCCCGTCCGCCCCGTCGGGCAGGGCGTTCCTTGAGTAGACGCTCACTTTCTGTCACCTTGATATAGGGATAACTTTTCTGTAATCCAGCCAGTTCTAATTGCAATTGCGACACCCGATCCCGTGCCTCTTTCCCAAAGACTTGCAGTACAACCTCATACCGGTCTAACACGGGGACACCAAATTTACGTTGTAGATTATGTTTTTGCATGGAGCTCAAGACATTATAGACAGCCACAACCTCAATGTTTTCCAACGCTACAAGCCCGGCAATTTCATCCACTTTACCAGACCCAAATAAGAACCCCCCATGCCTGCGTATCCGTGTCTGTAAAACCGTCTCAATCACTTCATATCCTGCAGCTTCCACAAGACTCAGAAATTCTTCCAACTGGAGTGGCCACTCAATATGATCATGAACCTGTTGTCGAAGCATTGCGATTAGCGCACGAGTCAGTGCTCATTCACCTTTGATTTGGAAGTCCTTTATCTACAGGAGTGCGAACCCCCAAAAAGTTCTCTATGTATTAAATGTTCGAAGTATAGATAGAATGCACTAATTCTTTAGAATTTAGCACTATAACGGATTAATTTTGAGTAAAAACGCTGAAAAACGCGCGTTCAATGCCCAAAACCAGCCAGAAACAACTAAACTCCTATTTAACCCCTCTAAGAGAGTTAAGCCCGAAACAAAACCGACTAAAATCCCTTTCTCTACTTTATCAACGTTCCACCCAGCACACAAACGCAACCGTTATAAGGCGCCACAACGCAGAGTAGAACAGCGAGAAAGGTGGCAGGACAAAAGCCCTGTCTCCAGAGGTTTACCCCGGGAACAAGCATACTTGGCTTCAACGAGGAAAAGCCGCAATGCAAGCCTAGAATTTTAAAACCTCGATATCCCCGCTGGAAATCTGTAGCCACACCTTTCTCCCAGGCGAGTGTGCTTCCAATTGGGGCGGCGTCGAGGCGCCGACACGGTGCGGGGTCGAGGAGGCTAATCACGCTATTGTATTTACTATGAGGAAGGGAGTTGGAAGTGACCTGGGGAGTGGGTCTTCCCTTTGGAGGGGGCATTCGTGCCGTGAACCTTTCCACGGGTTTCCGAAAGTGGCGCTAGACCGAAGCGGCTTATCACTTTTTTTTGAGTGTTAGTTATATGCGGTGATTGTGAATAGAGTAATTTATGTCGTCTTTTTGTTTCAGTTGGAGTGCCCTTCAAAGTGCCAAGGAGATTGGAGTGGGTCGCTATTTTGAGTATGACCCTGATGCCGTTGAGATGTTTTGTAAGTGGCTGGAGTTTCTTTGTAAGCCTTCGGTGAAAGTATTAGAAGTTGGGGCAGGAACAGGCTTTTTTTCTGAAATTTTATTACAAATTAATCCTTCCATGAAATTGTCTTGTCTTGAACCGGATAAACAATTCATCAAGGTTCTTCAAAGGAAATTCAAGCAACAAGTTACGACAATCCAAGGATTAATCGAAGATGTGAAGATCCCAGTGGAATTGTATGATGTGGTAATCTCTCATATAGTGATACATAACCTTCGAAATCCTGTGAAAGCCTTGGAGGGAATGAAACGGATGGTCAGAAGTGGGGGTTTTGTCGTTGCGATTGAACCGTTAGCAGGAAGAAGGCATTATTTACCGTCAGAAGAGTTGAACCAGGCTTTTGCCCTCTTGGATGAAGTGAAGGTTTTCTTTTGGAGGCAGATTGTGGATACTGGGGATAACCCGGTGAATATTAATCCATGGCAAAATAACTATCCAGCGCTATTTGAGGAAGCGGGTTTACGGTTCTTGCGGTGTCATGGATGGACTTCTGTTTTTACTTTGTCTGATGATCGTTATGCTTTTGATGAACGGATGAAATGGAATAAGATGCGTCAAGAGGCTTTAATGAGTTCTAGGGAAGAGATTACAGGAATTCTCCTTGATAACGGGAAAAAGAGGGAAGAAGTGAATAAAGCATTCGAAGTGATTTCAACATATTTAAAGAGAATAGAAGGATTGACACGTGAAGAATTAAGTAAAATCCATGAACAGGAAATTGCACACCGCATTATCACTATTGGCTTCAAAGATTAAACACTTTTTTTAAAGCGAGTAGTTTTCCCTTTGGGGTGGCGTTGAGGCGCTGGGTCGGTATGGGGTCTTGGAGGTGGTAGTATGTGTAGTAGTCTTAACTGGTACAGGAAAATAATTTTGGTTTCTTTATCACCAATTAGGAATCAGAATTCACTTTGCCAAATTAGCTTCATGTTCCTTTGTCTTTATGTTAGTTCGACGATGTAAACACCCAATAATTGTGACTAGTAGTATTGGGACTCCAACAAAGAGAAAGAGCATATGGAACTTGAAAAGCAGCTCCAAGCGTTGGAAGTAAATTGGGGCTACGGGTCCGATGAGGGTTGTTGAAATGATTGTATTGGCTATGGAGTGATAATGGAATAGTTGGCGCATTGGAATTATGGTGTAGAACAGACTATTTCCGTGCACCAGAAATCCATTGCACACCAGATCGTGCAGAGAAAATACATGGGAATGTGTGGTATTGATCATAGCTAATTGACTCAAAAGGGCCGGGACTTGGATGGGCGTTGGAGAGCTCCAGGTTGATCCGTTGGGTTTAATGGTGGAGAAGGCTTGACCATTCAAATTGTATTGGGCAGGGTCGGGATATCCCCACAAAACCTGCACATTACCCTCTGAGTCTGCACCGCTATCAATTAAAAAACCCGGGTCAGCGATTAATGTGGTGGGATCCCACGTGGCATTATAGAGAGAACAGTAGGATATGTTTTGTAGGTGGGCAAACCAATCGGTGTATTGACTCCAGGTAAGGTGGATTCGGTGTCCGGAGTCCATGATGGCTCTCCATTCCCTGACGCTGGTTGAAATATTTTGGATTTTGGAGAGTGTTCCGTTGAAATATGAGCGGTAATGGAGAGAGTCGTACCCCCAAAGGAAATGAAGCCGTCCATTTGCTTCGGGTAGTAATTCAAGTGGATGCCCCCAATTAACAAGGGTTTCAGTCTCGCTATCACGGAGAAGGAGAATTGGCGGATCAGGAGACCCGATTGCCTGACAATAGATTTGCCAAGCAGATCCATAAGAGTCTTCGATTTCCTTCCAGACCGCGTATAAGATGCCAATAGGTGAAAACTTCAGTCCAAACATACCAATGTTGGTGTTATTCGTGAATCTATGAACAGCCGACCAGTGAGTCCCATTAAAGAATCGATAGAATGCAGGACCTGCGAATTTCGTGGAAGAAGAGCCGCCTAAGTGAAACCACCCGATGGCTATTTGCCCTGCATCATTGCATGTTAAAGCTGTTGGACTTGACGCATATTCATCGTAGGTCACATAGCCGTACAAGTTTGGAGTGTAAGGAGAGAGTACTATCGCTTCGGGAGACCATGAGGAGTTAGTATAGGAGCGGAGTTTTATCACGGAATACACGGAGGCATCAGGTTCTTCGAAGAATTCCTGCCAGACGACGTGTATGATTCCGTTTCCATCTGTATCAACCTGTACATGGGTTGCCCCAGGCGTATATCGGGCTGAAGATTGCATTGGGCGAATCATGAATAGTAGTAGTGGATAGGTAATGAAAATAAAAATAATGAATGTGATTATCAGT
>JABXGS010000145.1 GCA_016550425.1 archaeon | reverse complement strand
CGTGGCGTCTATCCTACGATGTATCGAGGACGATTATGGACAATGCGGATGTTTTCTGGTTTCGGAACTGCAGAACAAACAAACGTCCGATTCCGATACTTATTGGAACAAGGTCAAACCGGGCTCAGTGTAGCCTTTCACCTACCCACCATCCAAGGACTTGATTCTGATGACCCCATGGCGAACGGGGAAATTGGGGTTTGTGGAGTAGCCGTCGATTCTCTAGCGGACATGGAGATTTTATTTTCTCAAATACCTCTTGACAAAGTTACCACCTCCATGACCATCAATGCCCCAGCAGCGGTCCTCCTTTGTCTCTATATTGCAGCAGCCGAAAAGCAGGGAGTACCGTCTACCAAGGTTGGGGGCACCATTCAGAATGATATCTTGAAAGAGTACCAGGCTCAAAAGACCTGGATTTTCCCGCCTGATCCGTCCATGCGCATCATAACTGATATCTTACAGTTTTGCACTAAGAAGGTACCCCGGTGGAACACGATAAGCATCAGTGGTTACCACATCCGGGAAGCTGGGGCTACAGCGGTTCAAGAATTAGCTTTCACTCTTGCCAATGGCTTAGCATATGTGCAAGCTGGTGTTAATGCAGGGTTGAAAGTTGATGAATTTGCACCACGCCTATCCTTTTTCTTCGATAGCCACCTTGATCTCTTTGAAGAAATTGCGAAATTCCGTGCAGCTCGGCGTATCTGGGCTCGTGAAATGCAAGAACGCTTCAAGGCGAAGAATCCCCGATCGTATCTATTACGATTCCATACTCAAACAGCCGGAGTGAGCCTCACAGCCCAACAGCCTGAAAACAACATCATCCGCACCACAATTCAAGCATTAGCAGCGGTTTTAGGTGGAACCCAGTCGTTACACACCAATTCTATGGATGAAGCTTGGGCTCTACCAACTGAAAAAGCCGCCACGATTGCGTTGCGAACACAACAGATTCTCGCTCACGAAAGCGGCGTAGCTAATACCATCGACCCCCTAGGGGGATCCTATTTCATTGAAGCACTCACCAACGAAATGGAAGAGGAAACCTACAAATATTTTGATCAAATCGAGAAACTTGGGGGAGTTGTGGAATCCATTAAGAAAGGCTTTTTCCAACGAGAGATAGCAGATTCAGCCTTCCGTTATCAACGTGAAATTGAAGAAAAGGAACGCATCATCGTAGGTGTAAACGATTATATCACCGATGATATGCTGGAAATTCCAGTCCTTAGAATCGACCCGGAAGTTGAACGGGTACAACTTAACCGTTTACAAAAGACACGAAAGAGTCGGAATAACCAAAAAGTCGAACATTTATTGAATCGGTTACGAAAGGCAGCCGAGGGAACAGAGAACCTCCTGCCACATATCTTGGCCGCTGTCCGAGAATACGCAACCATCGGAGAGATTTGTAACGCGTTGCGTGATGTGTATGGTGAGTACCAAGAACCAATTATATTCTAAAATTAGACGAACGAATAAAGGTAGAAATCTATGACAAAAACCAAAAAGAAAATTCGAGTATTGATCGCCAAACCTGGGCTGGACGGACATGACCGAGGGGCAAAAGTCGTGGCTCGTGCCTTGCGAGATGCCGGATTTGAAGTCATTTACACAGGATTACGCCAGACGCCAGAACAAGTTGCGGAAACAGCACTACAAGAAGACGTGGATGTTGTTGGACTCAGCATTTTATCCGGAGCTCACATGCGACTATTTCCCGAAATCATGAAATTGCTCAAGGACCGCGAAATGGATAAAGTATTGGTCATTGCTGGTGGTATAATTCCTGAAGACGATGTTGAACCTTTAAAGAAACTTGGTATAAAGGCGATTTTTGGTCCGGGAACCCCAACTGGAGAAATCATCGCGTTCATTCGCAAACATACAAAGTAACCTACGGAGAGCATGCTATGGCTCCGGATACAACAGAACTGGTCAAACAGCTGCTGAAGGGTAATCGTCGTGCGGCAGCACGCCTCATGACTCTTGCTGAATCACTATCTCTAGAAGCCCATGGTGCCATTAAGCAACTATATCCACACACCGGAAAAGCCCACATAATTGGTGTAACAGGCCCACCAGGTTCAGGAAAGAGTACCCTTGTGGATAAACTCATTGAACAGTATCGAGCCCAAAAGCTCACCGTGGGTGTCGTTGCAGTTGACCCTAGCAGCCCATTTACTGGAGGAGCACTGCTGGGAGATCGAATTCGGATGAACCGATTCGCAAATGATCATGATGTCTTCATCCGAAGCATGGGATCCCGAGGTAGCCTTGGAGGAATAGCATGGGCCACCCACGATATTGTCCATATACTCGATGCACTCGGCAAGGACATTATTTTAGTGGAAACAGTAGGTGCGGGTCAAGCTGAAGTCGACATTATACAAATAGCAGAAACAGTTGTCCTGCTCTCAATCCCTGGATTAGGAGATGACATACAAACAATCAAAGCAGGCATTATGGAAATTGGCGATGTTTTCGTGATTAATAAAGCAGACATTGATGGCGCTGACCGCCGGTATGTCGAACTCCAAACAGCCCTCAATCTTGATCAGGCATCCGAAGGATGGCAGCCTCCAATCCTGAAAGTTATTGCTACAACAGGGGAAGGAGTCGAAGAGCTTGTGAAGGCAATTCGAGACCATCATGAATACCTTATGGAAAGCGGGCAAATCACTCAAAATCGAGAACGACGATGTTGTGCCCAACTCGAGACCATAGTAGAACATAGTTTCATTCGGAAGCTATTCACCAATCCGGAAGAGCAGGTGCTATTCCAAAAACTGGTCAAAGAAGTGAATGAGCGAAAAACCGACCCCTATACAGCCGCAGAAAGGTTGATTCTTCACTTGATCAAATCACCGGAAAAATAAGAGACACAATTCTATCTTTTTCGGCCTCGGGTTGATTCTAGTGGTGTACCCAAGCCAATCGTAGGTTTTCCACCACGTATTTGGTAAGGAACCTTCAGATAGGTGGTAATTTCATCAGGAGCTGTTGTTTTTAAGATTTGAACGAATTTTGAAGGTTGTTTGAGACCCGGCACATCACCGTATCCCCATCTTAGAACCTGGTCCACCATGCGTTCACAAGCCGTGTGAACCTCGGGGACTGTCCCTCGCCACCCCATGAAAAGTATTAGTGTATGCCCAAATTTTCGCATCATATTGATTAAGCGACGAAGATAATTAAGGGCAGGCGTGGGACCGACGCCATCGATGAAATCATCAACATATGCTAGCATCATTCGAATTGTACCCTTGCCATGAAGGGTGGAGGTGATGTTACTAATTGCCGCAGGTAGGCCATCAATTGATTGAATTTCATCGGGTTTACGGGGTGACACGAGTAGATTGGGATTCCCGCCCATCTTCTCGATACGATCCTGATAGGAGGTTTTAATCAGTTCCCTTTCATGGTCGCCAAAGCCACGATAGGTGAACATATCCACCCAATGAAAGCGATTTATCTTGCTGGTTTCTAAAAAGACATTGAAGGCTTCGGGTTGTTTTCTTTCACACCACAGTGCAATTGCCACAGGATCAGCATAGGTTGTGACTAAGAGTAGTGTTTCGGAGTCTCGAACACCATTGGTTAACCAATCGATGGTGAGACTCACAGGGTCACTAAAGGTCTGATTTTGGACATACATAATGGCCGAGGTGCCCGTCATAATGCCGAAGTATTGATCAAAACTTTTGTTCCCCGTGTATAAACGCTGACGAGTTTCAATGCCCTCTAAGAGAATACCAGAATCTGCTTTTTCGTTCATTGAAAATATGCTCCCAACGTTATTATACAGTATCTAGTAGGAGAAAACCATTTAATGAGTTTCCCTCCACTTTGGCGCCTAGTTTTTTTTATCGCGATTTCTGTAATTCTTGCAGAGAACACTTTTAAGCTGAGCAGTTTCGTGTTAGCGCCAGTCATGGCACCTGTCACCCTGAGTGCCGGGGGCAACCAACATGAAAATCATTGTTCCAATTAAACAGGTTCCCGAAATCGCTGAGGTGAAAATCGACCCTGAGACGAAAACGTTGATTCGTGCAGGGGTTCCCTCGATTCTCAATCCTTTCGATGAATTCGCGGTTGAAGAAGCCGTTCGTATCAAAGAACAACTCGGTGAAGGTGAAGTGGTGATTATCACCATGGGTCCTCCCCAAGCTGAAGAAGCCCTGAAAAAATGCTTAGCCATGGGTGGGGACCGCGCCCTGCATCTCTCCGACCGGGCTTTTGCTGGAGCAGATACTTGGGCTACCGCTTATACCATTGCTCAGGCTATCAAAACAGAAGAACCCTACGACCTCATTATTTGCGGAAAACAAGCCATCGATGGAGACACCGCCCAGGTTGGCCCAGAAATTGCTGAAGTACTAGGAATTCCGCAGATCACTTATGCCGTCGATGTAGAACTCGCTGAGAGCAAAAAACGCATCAAAGTGAAACGAGAAACTGATGAAGGCTTTGAAGTTATCGAGTGTCGATTACCAGCGCTGATAACAGCGACAAAGGGTCTCAACGAACCCCGGTTACCCAGCTTAATGGCAATTATGAAGGCAAGTAAGAAAGAAATCAAACTCGTCACCGCTGAAGCACTCGGCGGTAATTCCGACCAATATGGTCTTCCAGGGTCACCAACTCAAGTGATCGAAGTGTTTACACCAGAACAACGGACAGGGGGCATCAAAATCGATGGAACAGAGGACCCCGAAGGCGCAGCCAAAGAATTGGTGGAATGGCTGCTGAAAAAAGGAGTAATCTAGCAGAAGGTGACGCATGATGCTGAATATTGACAAAGAGAAATGTACTGGCTGCGGGTTATGTGTGAAAGTCTGCCCCTTTGATGCCATGCACCTTGTGAACGAGAAAGCTGAAGCTGATGAGAAATGTACTCTTTGTGGGGCCTGTGTTAAGGTCTGTCCTGTTGATGCCCTTTCAATTGAGCGGAAACGCGTGGATCCTTCGAAGTTCGTTGATTACAAAGGCGTTTGGGTCTGGGCTGAACAAATCAACGGCGAACTTCGTAACGTTGTCTTAGAACTCTTAGGAAAGGGACGTGAACTCGCTGATAAACTCGGCGAACCCCTCGGAGCCGTGCTTATAGGACACAACATCGGACACCTTCCTGAAAAACTCATCCAGCATGGAGCCGATGTTGTCTATGTTGCCGACCAAGAACTCCTCGCCCAATACTCCACTGAAGGGTATACTGATGTCATCGCAGCCCTCATTGTCACTGAAAAACCCAACATCATCTTATATGGAGCAACCGGCAATGGTCGAGACCTTGGACCGCGGATTGCATCGCGACTTATTCTCGGACTCACAGCTGATTGTACAGGACTTGACATCGACGACAAACGCCAGCTCGTCCAAACTCGTCCTGCCTTTGGCGGGAACATTATGGCGTCCATTCTCAGCCCCTATACTCGACCCCAAATGGCGACAGTGCGCCCCAACGTCTTTAAAGCTCCCGAACAGGATACCTCACGAAAAGGGGAAATCAAGAACGTAGATATTAAAGTCAACAAGGCAGCCATCCGCACGAAAATCGTTGATACTATCGTCGAAGTTGAAGAAGGCACTCTAAAAGTGGATGAAGCAGATTTGGTCGTCAGTTGTGGTCGTGGCATCAAAGACCCTCAAAACATAGAGGTTGTCGCTGAACTCGCTGATGAACTCAATGCCGCTCTTGGCGGCTCACGTCCCATCGTTGACCAAGGCTGGATGAAACACCACCAACAGGTAGGCCAATCTGGTCGCACAATTGCCCCCAGACTATACATCGCTTGTGGCATTAGCGGTGCCATCCAACACCTCGTCGGTATGCGCACCAGTGACATTATCGTCGCCATCAATACAGATCCCGAAGCCCCCATATTCCAAGTAAGTGACTATGGCATAGTGGGTTCGCTCTTTGACGTTGTTCCAGCTATCGTGAAAGAATTGCGACGTGTTAAAACAAAAAAGTAGCTACTTCTTAGGTTTGACAGAGTTCATTAAAAGTAAATCTGCTGCACTGGTTCGTTTTTGAGTATGGTTTGGCGGTGCCATTGCACAGACATAAGTCAATGGTGGAGAATTACAGAAGTTAAAGTTCTAAAGACAAACACAGGTAAAACTCAAAACAAATTTTTTTCCTTAGGGAGAATTAGAGCTTTTTTCTTTTTGATGTTTGAGAGAAAATGCCACAGTACAGATCAACGCAATAATAATCGCAGGCCATGGAAATCCGGGAATCGGTATAGGCTCATCACTCCAAGCCACAGTAACTTCGCCAAATTCCGCCGTAGTTGATGCATGTTCGAGTACAATTCTTGTCAGTGTTTCGATGGTAAGCGTGAGATTGTAGTTTCCGGCACTAGTTTTTGACACAATGGCAGTTGGTGCCCAACCATAGCTTGGATTAGTTCGATTGAATTGATATGTTGTGCTGGTGTTCCCAGAAATTTGGTGAATGTCAAAACCAGCACCATAACTTCCCGTCCAATCTCCCTCGCAATATACACAAATCATTACGCTGTCAATTGTCGCTCCATTAACTAGATTAGGAGATAATAACAGACTACTGACAAATACCACAATTAGAATGGTGATATTCAGCCTCCGGTTCAACAATTCCCTTCGCCTCATAGCCTAACCAATTCTATGTCAAATGATTCTAAAAATATTTGCAAAATCCAATGTAAAATACATAGTAACGTTGAATACTTGTTGCTAAAGATTAGTGATAATTGATGCTAATTCAACTGCTCAATAAATTAATTCTAAGCTAGCTTAATGAATCATCTCTTGATAAGATTGAGGTTCTGAATTAAAACAATGAATAGAAGTAATTTGTGTTATTTTTGTGCAAGGACCCAGTAGTGGGTTTCACCATCTCGAGTAATAATCTCTTCCCAGAGGATTGTGAATCCCGCGTCTTTCGTATAGGTGAGGGATGTTTCGGCATCATAATGGCTCCAATACATTGTAGTTCCTAGATATTCATCTGTACCCTCCCATTCGGTTGGACCCGTACTAAAGAAGAGGATACCACCGGGTTTGAGAACCCGATAAAAATTTTGATAGACTGCGGAGTGCAGGTCTCTCGGAACATGGATGATGGCAAACGTGGATACAATACCATCAAAGGAGTTGTCGGGAAAAGTTAGTTGGGTCATGTCCCCTTCAATGAAGGTGCCTTCTGGGACTTGTTGTCGGGCGAGTTCTAACATTCCTGGTGCGATATCGATACCTATGACCTGGAAGCCTTTACTGACCAAGTATTGGGCGACAGGGATGCCTGCTCCACAGCCTGCATCTAATACATAAGCGTTCTTGGGAAGGATTGAAGCGAACCGTTCAAGTTCTTCTTTGGTGTGGAACTTATTTCGAAACTGGTTATAGCGCTTGGCGATTTTGTTATACCCTGTTCGCACGATATCTTTACCTTTCATAGAATATCGCAGTATCCGCGTTTTTTAGTTGTATTTGGCTTTTACTCTATTTTCGAATAATTCTATGATTTCACGGTAATTATGCTTCAAGTGGTTTCTGGGCAATTAGACCTGCAATTACGACGAGGAGTCCTGGAAGCCATCCGGTCATAATTATTGCGAGCCAAGCTGGTGGCCAAGTTGTGCCAAAGAGAGAGAAGGCAAGGGCAGCAGGGACAATCCCACATACAAAGAGGGCAATGAGTCCGGTAAGGAGTAACCAGATTTTGGTTCGTCCCGGATTACTGGCAAAGACAAACCAAATTATCATGAAAATAAAGCCTAATAACACACAGAGAAACATCGATATCATCGTCATTGCTGCAAGACTCAGAAGGGGGTCACCCGGTGTGAATACAGCGCCTAGTATGATGAGGACGAAGATGATGAAGCCAAAGAAGCCGTTGGAAATAAGATAAATGAGTTGGAATACACCGCCAAGGATAATAAGGATTCGAGCTAAGGAATTTCTTTCCACTAGTATCACATTCCAAATTCGTTAGTATGTGATTACCAGTATAAGCACTATTAAAATCGACAGGGTCGAGGTGAAAATTACCAGCGGGTAGTTCATTTCTGAGCAAGGATTAGGAGATTACGACTTTTCGTTGGAGAAAATTCATTTCTATGATAATCAGCGTAGTATTGAGTACGAGTGAACCCTGTGGTTGAAAGGAGTTGTTTTAAGAGCGGGTGTTTGAGTTGGAGGATTTGTTGGGTATGGGTTTTGGTTTTCCAGCCGGTTTCGGTTTTAATGAATCCAGTGAATACCAAGGTCGCAGTTTCTGTATCAAGAAAGGGTTCAAAAAACCGTGCAAAAATCACTTCAGTTCCTGTAGCTATAATCCCTGATTTAAGGGGAAAGAAGCGAAACTTAGAACCCCGTATTTCTTCGAAGTTGAGAATTTGTGAGACAAAGTAGCCATCTTCGGTGAGAAGAGATTGGATTCCGCTAAGTGTTCTTTTCAAGGCATTGATGGAGGGGAGAAGAGCAAGCGAATTGCCTAGGCAGAGTATTAGATCGAAGGGGCCGGTAACAGTGGTTTTAACATCCTGCATATCATTTGTTTGGAATTGGACATTGACTTCGTGTTTTTCAGCATACCGGGTTGCCGCAGCTATCATTTCGGGGCTCAAATCTATTCCGATGACCTCATTTCGCTCCTTAGCGAAGGCCACTGCATGGCGTCCGCTTCCGCAAGCCAGGTCGAGGATATGGGCATTTTTTTTATCTTTTATGAGGGCAGTGAGAAAAGGTAGTTCGCGTTGAAGGCGTGTATCCCAGTCTATTGATTGGTCATAGATGAGGGCAAGTTCATCAAAGACTGTCAGAGCCACCACCTCGATTAGGGTTGAACAGGATCTCCCCAAAACGCTTTCGGGTCATAGGGAACTTCACTAAAACTACGTTTAGTATATGGACAGGCGGCAATGCAACTCGAGCAGTCGCCGCCATTATCGCACCAGAACTCATAGCAGCGTTCTGCATCAACTGGCCATTTAAGAACACCAGGGTTATTAGATTTACAGGTAGGTGTGAACGTGGGCTCATCATCTGTTGAAATCGCATCGACTTCACATGCGTCAGCACAACGTTTACAGTGCTTACAGAACGCGGTTACCCCAAACTCGATTGGTTTGTCCTCTTTGAGGGGGAGATTGGTGAAGACCTTACAAAGACGAACTCGTGAGCCATATTGGGGAGTAATCAGAAGCCCATGGCGTCCTAATTGCCCGAGGCCAGCATCAATGGCAAGAGGAACACTGAGCCCTGTATCATTAGCACATTGAATGGCTTCATAACCGAGATTACGAAGAAACTCACCAAGCAGGGCGAGAACAAAGCCCATACGGGAGTAACCGACACCTGTTGCAGCTGCAGCAGGGATAGCAGGAGAGGTGGCGATGCCTTCAGGCTCCATTTCAATTGCCATGACGATTGCAGTATCACAGTTGCTGGGAATGTCGGTGTTCGCATAGATCCAATTTGGATTGACTTTACAGATGCCAGTTAGAGACGCTCCATATAGCGTTGCAGCTCGTTTGACATATGTACTCATTTGCCTAGGAGATTTGGGTTTGAATGGAATCGTTGCGAGGTCATGATCAATTTCAGCAGCAGGTTGGCGATATTTAGGAATCCGTGTTCGTGCAAATGTGCCTTGGTATGTGTCGTGTAAGGTCCAAGCGGCTTCCTCTAAAGCGAAATCGATATGGGTATATCCGGGTCTGGGATGATTGATAAATTCGGGGACGCGTTCGTCGATCATCCGTTGGTGCCCTGGCCACTGAGAATCTGAAAAGACACGGTTGAAAATTAAGTGGGCTAGATTATACCGGTGTAACCGGGTTTTATCTATGGTGTACGGAGGTTTGTTGACTTGACATACGTGGGTATTTGGTAGCCCCATTAGAAGTTCCACCTAGCACATACTTTCCCGTCTTTACTTTTGAAGATTCACTACCCACTACATGCCGCTTGGACGATTTCACATATAGTGGAAAGATGTGCGAAGTGTGCTAATGGAATGAAAAGAGAAAATAATCTAAGGCGAAGAGGTCCATTGAAAGAGCTTAAGGAATTTGATTCCCAATGATTTCTGGTATTGAGGTTTTATGTTCATTACAGTTTAGAAGAAGAAACTGTCCTCTTCATCGGGTTCCTCTGAAGGTGTTTTGTCTGGTTTTTTTGAAGGTTCGGGTTTATCGAATATTATTGGCTCCATCGGTGTTCGGGAATTTTCTGAGGATGTGTCCGTAACAGATTCAGACTCAGGAGCTTCTGATGGCTCGGGAACTGGTGGGATGGGGGGAGGTCTAACTTCGGGTTGAGGTGGTTCATCAGACTCTTTTTCTACCTCATCTTCCACTTCTTCGATCTCACTCGGTGCCGCCTTTTCCTCAATTGTTTCCTCTTCCTCCTCCACTAATTCTTCTTCGGTTTCCTCTTCCTCCTCCACTAATTCTTCTTCGGTTTCCTCTTCCTCCTCTTCCTCCTCCACTAATT
>JABXGS010000144.1 GCA_016550425.1 archaeon | reverse complement strand
TGATTCCGTTTCCATCTGTATCAACCTGTACATGGGTTGCCCCAGGCGTATATCGGGCTGAAGATTGCATTGGGCGAATCATGAATAGTAGTAGTGGATAGGTAATGAAAATAAAAATAATGAATGTGATTATCAGTGCTTTCTGGGTTTTTGTAAACAGAGAATTAAGGTTCGAGTGAAATTGAGGTCTTTTTCTCTGCAATTCCCTTAGAACACACCCAGTTAATTCATTTTAAGAAACTGACACGCTCTGCCCTAATGATGAATACTCAAAGATTCCTGTTTAATTTGTATTACTATTATGGTTTGGGCACAGAACACGGGCTATTCCAGGCGGATGCTTGCCTTTAGGGCGGCGTCGAGGCGCTAGCACAGCGTGGGGTTGAGGCGGCGGCTTTGGATGAAATTATTTTAGTTTTGAATAATGGGGAGGTAACAGAGTTAATGATTTATAATGGTCTTAGCTGTTGGTTGGTAGCGTTCAGAGAAGCGAAGATAGCAGGGTGTTATCCTGGATTTCGTGGTGTTTAGAATGGATCATTCTAGTGAAATTTCTTTACACAAGGCAGAGGTTGCAGATGCGGAGATTCTTACAAAAACATGTAGAAGGGCATTTGATTCAGATTTGGAATTTGGTGCTCCTGGTCCGGGTGGTCCCCCAGGCTATGACTCCGTTGAATGGAATATGAAGGCAATTGAGAATAGGTGGCTGCAATATCGAAAGATTCTGTTGGGTTCAGAAGTTGTTGGCGGCTTCATTGTGGGGAATCGAGGTCCAGGATATCAAGTCTGTGAGAGAATCTGGGTCGACCCGGATTATATGAGAAAGGGAATCGCGACAAAGGCGTTCGAACTAGTCTGGGAACTATATCTGTCCGCAGATCTGTGGGTGCTAGGTACTCCGGAGTGGAATGTTCGAACGAATCCGTTCTATAAGAGCCTGGGATTTGCACAGATCGGTACAACCCATGACAATCCAGCGTGGACCGGCATCTACTACGAAAAACGGATGTCAGATCAGTTTCCACGATCCATGTCACGGATTACAGAGATTCAGAAAGGTAAGCAGAGAGTTCTTGTCGAGGGAAGCGTGGATCAGCTTTCAAGTCCACGTACGGTGATGTCGAGAAAGACTGGTGAAGAGCTCAGGGTAGCTGAGGTAAATCTTTCAGATGATACTGGTTCGATCAAACTCGTACTCTGGAATGAACAGATTAGACAAGTAAAAGAGAACACAGCTATTCGAATCGAAGAAGGGTATGTCAAAGAATACAGAGACGAACTCCAGTTAAGTGTCGGTCAATGGGGAATGATAATCACATTACTATAGACTATTTTTGATGTTACATGGCTTAGCGAATTAGAAGTAGCTTCAAAGCTTCCCTTTGGGCGTATAGCTATTCCACTAGTGTATGGATGGAGTATTTTGATACCTTCGTTCGAATGAGGAGATAGCGAGGAACTCGTTCCAAGTAGTCACGGTAAGCCTCGCCGTATTGTGCAAGGCAGGCTTTTTCTTCTTCAATAATCCGAGCACGGGAAAACACTGTAGAGAGTAGTAACAGAATGAGTGCCACCCCTGAACCCACAGCGAGACTGACGCCTAACATAGTTATGAGGATTGTGAGTATTTGGGGGTTACGCGAGTACCGATATAGGCCATGGGTCACTGGTTGATTCGGTGGAGTGCTTCGGAAATTTATGATAGCGACGACAAAACCAGTCAACCCAACGATGTAGAAAATCATGCCTAGATAAAAAAATGGTGAACTAAGTTTCAAAGGTGAAAAAGCGAGGAGCAGAATATAGAGAAGACCAAACGTCTTGCCGATGATAAGCATGACACGGTGATGGCTCGCCCATCTGGAATGTGTGTATTCAAAGAGGCGCCCCCGCGTACCTTTGGGAAAAGAAAGTACCAAAAAGAGTTCGGTGATGAAGAATATGGTGAGAAGGATCCATCCGTTCAGTAATCCAAGTGTTAGCACAGGAAACAGTTCCAGTCCGAAAAGGCACATGAGAGTTCACCATTAGCGTCGACAAGCAAATTTAGGCTTACCTAATTTTTATATTTAATGGTTTCCAGATGACACCACGTAAAACCACGTCTCCAAGGCGAGCGTGCTCCCCATTGGGAAAGCGCAAAATCGCCAGCGTACTGCAGGGTTCGATGATGTGGCTAGTGATTTTCTGATTGGACATCAGACTAAGATTATTTTGGATATCGTAGGATGAACCAGAACCCAACTGGAACAAGTATAAGCAGGGCAGTAGGCAGTGAAACCCATAGGTACTGTATTAATGGGCTGCCATAGTAAAGTGCGAGGAATATTTGGATATTGACTAGAAAGCTAATTGCGAGGCTTGAGATATAAATGACCGTTGCCCAAGTTCGAGGTCGTCGGTGGTAGAGCCAGAGGAAGTAACGGAAGCTGAAGCCTTCTCCACGGATATCACGGTCACTGAGGATTTGTCCAGTGGAAAGGGCTGTGGCAATGGCGAAAAATGCAACAAGACCAAGAGTGAGCAAAACCGTTGACAGTAGGCTTGTCACAATAACAATGATGATTGGAAACATTCAATCCCTCTAAGTGCAGCCATTCCACACTAGCGCATTAGAAAATTGGACTAAAAAAGTTTAGTGGCTAGCCTTGATTTAAAGCGCTGATTCGATTTTTTGAGGCGGAGTGGATTAATTCGTTAGCTCTAAATAGTATTTCAAATATTGGTGCTGCAAAGTAGTCGAGGGGGCTAAAAATGTGGAATCTGATGCAGATCGTTGGCTCAAAGAGTTAGCTGTCCCATTCCTCAAACGGGTAGGTATCGAGCCGAAACAGAAGGTTCTCGATTTCGGGTGTGGTCCTGGTTTTTACGCAGTTCCTGTAGCACGAATTGTGGGGAAGAGGGGGAGGGTCTTTGCACTCGATAAAAGTGCTAAGGAGCTACGATTACTTGAACAACGTGCCGTGAATGAGGGCTTATCGAACATCGAAATCCTCCAGACGTCGGGTGAGTTAGTGATCCCTTTAAATGATGACCAGATTGATATCTGCCTCCTCTATGATGTCATTCACTCCCACTATTTCACGCATCAACGACGGCTGACTCTGCTAAAAGAGATTCAACGTGTGTTGAAAGCTGGCGGATTACTTTCAGTCTATCCAAGTCATATGGATTTTGACACAAGCAGAAGATTGGTTGAAAGTATGGGGTTTGAATGCATTGAAACAATTCAAGCAACCCTTCTCCACTTTTATAGCCTGAAAGAGGACCAAATCCTGAATTTTCTTTCTTTATGAAATCCACTCCCAAAGTGCTGCTAAGCGCAGGAGTATATTAAATCCTAGCAAAAACCCTTCTCTTTGGAGAACCTATGGCGCTAGCATTGATGTTTGGTGAAAAAGTGAATAAGCTGTCCATCTCAAATGTCCTTTTTCGTACGTTATTGATAGCATTCAGCATAATATGTTAAATAGAACTGCGTCGAATCACCTATTTGAAGGGGGTTTTGGTTGACTAATTATGGGTTCATGAAAATTTTCTGGGGATTTTTAATTACGGCCTTTGATTTCCGATTTGCATCATTCAATTTCTTACCTGACTTTCTTGGATTTATCCTGATCTTGATGGGTCTTACTGAATGTATGAAGTATTCTCCTTCCTTCGAGAGAGCACGATATCTGTCGATTGTATTGATCATTATTATGATTCCAGATATAACTGAACTATTTGTCATCGATAATTGTTTATTCCCCTATGTTTGGATCAACGCCTTTTGGCCAATCTATGCAATTGGGGGAATATTGAACCTTATCATGATGTGGTTTATATTAGGAGGAATTAGAGAGCTAGCCATGGAGGCAAAGATGACAGAGCTAGATGGAGACATAAAAAATCTGAGGGCGGTGTATCTTATCCATGGAGCGAGTTTAGTATCGATCTTCCTATTTTCTCATCTTAGTTGTCCATATCTGATATCCCCTTACTACCTTCCTAGCTTGTTACGTGTTATACCAATAATTTTAGTTGGAATTGGTATTCCAATTTTTGTTGGACTTTTATACGTGCTCTATGAAGCCCACAAAATCGATAGCGACCTTTATTCACAAGCAAAAGAATTCATTTAGTTACTGCTTGAGGCCGTTCTACCAATGCAATTTATCCTTCTCATTGTAGAGAAAACGTGCGTTTTTAGAATTGGTAAATTTTCAGATTGGTAATTTTTCATTTTTTATAGGGACAAGGCAGGTTGTGCCGGGGATTTCACGTTTCAGACGTTTACAGAACCCCTTTGGGCTTCGAAATACCGAATGCATTGGTACAATAGTGGGGAGTGGCGGATCAAAGGTTTTCAGTTCCTCGATGGCCCGTTTAGGTGAAGCAGTGAAGCCGCCGAAAATAGGCACTGCGAGAACATCAAGTTTTGTATCGGCAAAATTACCAAAACGCACAGCATCACCAACATGACCAAAAGCAAAGTCCTCTGTTCGGACAATGACGCCGAGATTTGTGGTGCCTTTGGTGAGACCGTGGGGCTCTTGGATGAATCTGAGGATCCAGGGGTGTTGTTGAATGATTTCACCAGATGCCACAGTGACCTGGCGCTGAATCCATTGCGGGAATTTCTTAGCGATTTGGATGCTGCCGATGAGGAAGGCAACGGGGTTTTGTTCCATGAAAATGTTGACACCGCCAACGTGATCTGGATGACGGTGTGTACAGTAGACGATGTCGCCTTTCTGGTCACCCGCGGCTTTATTTGGGGGATCTATGAGGAGAGTGGAGTCGTGATATTCAAGGAGAAATCCCGCGTTACCAAGAAATGTAATGGCTGGTTTCGACATTTGAGTAGACCTCAATGTTACTCACGAGTCGTTTGAGGGGATTTAATAGTAGCCTTCATTCGATGGATTTAGAGTCGTACTCCACAGCCTTGCGATTGTAATTCTGTTACCCAACTTTTATGGGCGGATGATAATTCTTGTATTTGATTCTTTTCAAGTCGAAGGACCTTGAGGGATGTTATTCTTGTCAGAGTCGAGGGAAGTTGGGTGAGGTTGTTTGTATGGAGGGAGAGGAGTTCAAGATCAACTAGATTGCCTAGACTGTCAGGAAGGGTGGTCAGGGAATTATCGTGGAGTGTGAGTCGTTTTAACTTGATTAGCTTACCGATGGAATCAGGGAGATTGACAAGGTGGTTGATGGATGCAATAAGATCCCAGAGATTGGTGAGTTGACCAATGGTGTTGGGAAGGAATTCTAAATGGACGTTGAGAAGTCCAAGACGCTCCAGTGAGTGGAGTTGCCCGATGTTTTCAGGGAGTGTTGGTACAAAGTTGCGAGATAGGTCAAATCGACGAAGTTTGGTGAGATCCCCAATGCTTTCAGGAAGAGTAGTGATTCGATTATTGAAGACATCTAGATTCTGAAGGTTAGCTAGGTGACCAATAGTGTGCGGGAGAGTGGTGAGAAGATTATCTCGGAGGTAAAGTCGTTCGAGGTAAACAAGTTCTTGAAGTGAGTCAGGAAGGAATTTGAGTCCTTTGTTATGAAGACTCAGACCTATGACGTGCTGGTCTTTATGAACAAAACCGGTTTTATAGAAAGCAGTTCCACTTGCGGGAATTGGTGCTTTTGTATTTTCTTCAAGTTCTTTGAGAACAGCAGCTTCGTCTTTGTAAAGTTGAATTCCTTGATACGTAGTTGTGTGCTTCTCTTTCATCGTTGGACTATCCCTCAGCTCTGATAGATATTTCTTGTTTGCGACGAAAAGGGGGAAGGAATCGACCGGTATGTCTCATGTATTCGCGATATTGGTCGCCAAATTCTTTGATGAGTATTTGCTCTTCTTGTTTTGATATAGGATAGAGTAAGAAACAGACAAGGAGACCAAAAATCGTAACAAAGACATTGGCTGCGAGAAGTATTGTGCCGAGGGTGATTAAGATGAAAACCACATACATTGGGTGGCGTATGCGGGAATAAGGGCCGGTTCTGATGAGTAGATGTTGTTTCTGTATTTCTATTTCAGGTGAGTAATAACGCCCCAAGGTGCGATGGGTCCAGATGAGGAGAGGAATTGCGGCAAGTCCGAGAGGTAAACCAATCCAGCGAAGGATTGCTGGAAAAGGTAGTGGAAACCAGGGTATCCAAGGGGGGATTAGTAAGTAGAGGAGGTAGGCGATGA
This sequence comes from archaeon, assembly GCA_016550425.1. Next base: position 31,258 of record JABXGS010000144.1, on the reverse strand, counting down.
GCATACCAAGAATGCTAATAGTGATCGCCGTGTGCGCCCATGAACGGAGTGGGCTAGTTTTGGGAGGTTGTTTGGTGGGTATTTGTTTAGCCTTTGAGGCTTTGCGTCGATAGTAAACTCGTGGAATCGCGAATAGGATGTATAGTATAACAAAGATGATACGAAATATTATTTCTTCGATTGCTTTCACCACCATAGCACTGGTGGGTTTGGTTGTATTTGTATTCTTAGGCGCTCGCGTTATGGTCAGTTTTTAGCCGTTACCGTAAATGTAAAAACCAGCGGAGAATCGGTGTGCTAGTTGTTGGTGCTAGTTGATGTCACGTGATTCTCGGTTCAATGATCGATTGGATTTCAAAATGGGCATCATGGCTTTTATTGGAGTTGGAATCGCTGTATTCGTTCCTTTTTTTCTCATTGTTACAAGTTTAATTCTTCAAATTCCCTTTCTGGATCACTTAATCATGAGTTGCCAGGTAGTAGGATGCATCGTAACGGGAGTAGCGCTCAGCTATTTTATTCTGCGGAAAGAAACGTGAGCTTGATGCATAATCTCTCAAAAAAAGTGCGAAGTAGGTCAACAACAAGACTCGCGTTGACACGGCTATGCTGTTTCTTCAGGAATAATTGCGCCAGCAATCAACACCAAAAGCCCGGGAATAAAGCCGGTGAAGATCAGGGCGAGAACACCTGTTAGGATAAGTTTTTGCTTATAGTCCATTGGTGTGTGACGCCATCGGAGCCAGTTGAGACCAAACACTAGACCAAGGATTCCAAAGACCATTAAAGGCACACCAGGGACGATGACCCAAAGCCAATCAAGCGGGCTGCTAATGCCCCAGAAAATGAAACCAATTGCTGTGCCTATGCTGCTGCCTGCTCCACCGAGGAGGAAGAGAATTCCAATGATTATTTGGAAGATTGCTCCAATGAGCACGAGTGTAGTGACAGTTGATTCATCAGACATATTGCGGGGTGCCTCCGTACCAAAGATTAGTGATGAAGGCTTGTTGCTTAAAGCGCTCTAATTAAATCTTTATGATATTGGAAGGTTTTACGCCCAAGAAGAATCAGTAATTGTATAGACGGCGGCCGTTCGCCCAGTAAAGGTTGCGCAGCACGCGTTGGGGGAGATTCAGTCCATTGATGAACGTGCCTCCAATAGTTTCGGTGTCCTTGTCAGGAAATGGCAAAGGCGTATGTTGATCATTGGTTTCCCAGAGAATGCGCTGTGCAATAAATCGAGCTTTGTAAGGAGATAATTGAGAGCCGTCTACTGGATTGGCTGAAGCGTTTAACGTGGCATCTGTTCCGAAGAGGATGCGTGTTGAAAAATGGATGAGAAAGTCACGAGCAATATCAGGTTCTTTACTGAGCTCACGGGCCATCCAGCGAGAAGAGGCCGTATCGACGACAACATTGTCGTAGGTCTCGAACCATTCGGCAAGGTGGGGAAGTCGATGAATTTCAGGTTGGGCCGCAAAATGAGCTAGTTGGAATTGTAAGTCTGGATAGTTTTGGAGTAACTGTTCGAGTTCTTCTAGGTGTTCTTCTTTTGTCCCAAATTTTTCGGAGTTTGCGTAGTTTGTGGCATAGTATGTGTCTGGATCAGCCATGTGTAATAAGAGGGGAAAGTCTTCTGATGCTAACTTGTCGAAAATGGGTCTGTATTGAGTATCTGTGAGCCGAAATGTTCCTTCATATCCCTTGTAGTAATTTCGCCAAGCTGGAGCAGCCCACATCTTTGCTAGTGAGAAGCCTTGTTCATGCATCTGATTGATTTCTTCTAAGAGGACTTCGATTTGTAAATTGATAATATTTTGTGTTGATAGATATTTGGCAAAAATGAACGTGTTTGGAAATTGTTCTTCAATAATTGCTTGAATCTCGGGTAGGTGGACGATTATCAATTGAGATTTGACACCTATATGCCTTTGTTCTTCAACCGTCTGTGTGAGATTAGTGTTCTCCCAGACGTGAGTATGCGCATCGAAAATGGGACCAGTGTATTTCCAAGAGTAATTTTGCAATTGCAGAATCGCCAAGGAACGGTGCTGCAAAGATGCAAAAAGTATGTTGGTTTGTACTAGTTTTCCAGTTTTAGTACTAGTCACCCCGAGGGTTGAGGGTTAATGGCTCAAACATTAGAATGTATGAGGGTTTCACACTTTTAGGAGAATGCTCCACGTTTCGGGGAATAACCGCCATCTTACCTTCGGTTAAAACGATATCGGGTTGTTCTTTAATACGAATTGTAATTTGTCCTTTTAGGACGTAAAAGAGCTCATCGGCGTTTGAGTGTTTATGCATGGGAAATTCGCCATCGAAGAGCGCTAACCGGATTACTTGGTCGTTCACACGGGCGATTTCTTTCGGAGCCCATGGTTGTCGCATTTGTTGCACATGATCCCAAACATCGATTATGGAGGGCATGACAGTATCACCTCGGTTTAGATACTGATTGTGTGGCACCTATCGTTTATGTTCTCTTCGGTTCGGGGCGACTGCATAGATTGATGAAGGCACCTAATCCACCTAATAGAAGACTAAGGAATTGAATTGTCGATAATGCACCCCATATTCCAATGATGCCTCCATAGGGCCAGTATTTTTCGTAATAGACAATGACTGCACTACTAATCATTAGTACGATACCGATGACTTGAAAGGTATCTAAAATTAAATAATTCCAGATTTGAAACCTCATCCATTCAGGGAGATTGGGAAGAAGGATGAAGAGTTGGAGGTAAATCGCGTTAACAATATTGATTGTCGCCAATATGGCTCCAATGGAAATGAGTCCAACTGAGAGATAGGTTGAGGTTGCCCGTGAATGGGAGTCAAGTGAAACCGCGGTTGTTGGAACAGTGGGTAATTCATTGGTTGTGTGGTTGCTTTGCTTTTCGAGTGGGATTGGCGATTCACCCCGTGATGAACCAGTTATTCTGAACTTAAGTTCTCGGTTCCCTGCAATTGTGTGTCTCTTTTTTGGTACCCTTCGATTTCTGAACCATGCTGTTCTTAAAAATGTATGAATTGGGGAAGTTTTGGTCAGATTTTAAACCAGATAATTTCCGAGCATATTTGTTGAAAGACCAACGGATAAAATGCTGAGGTAATATTTCATGCAGAGCTTAATGATACGACAGAACCAGTATCAGATACTCACTATTTTTTTACTTATTTCCATTTTACCAGGTTTTTCTCTTTTGCAGGTGCCACAAATTGAAGTGGCAGCACAAGATTCTTCGGATTTATCTGGCGTACGTGTTGCAGTGTATACGGGTGGTCATTCTACAGAGAATTTGGCTAGCCGAACGGCACTTATTCAAATGTTAGATTGGATGAACGCGGAAATTTCCTTACTCTCTCCCGATCATATGTTGAATGGCTCTCTTGAGGGACACTCAATGCTGGTCATGCCAGGTATATCACCTTATACGTTGAGAGATGAAATGGGCATCGTAGCATATGATATCATTCGCGATTTCATAGTTCGTGGCGGAGCATTCATTGGAATCTATGGAGGTACTTTCTTTGAATGGTCATATTTTGGGCTTTTTGATGTAGAACTACAATATACGCTTCCTGATCTCCCGGCGGGTAAGAACCTTGTAACAATTACTATCCATAAGAACGGAACAGGGCCTGATCTAAACGATCTTCCCGACTCATACGCAACGCTAAGTTGGACAGGTAGTTATTTTGATGCCCCAGATATGTCGCATGTAACTACTATTGCCAGTTATGCCCTCAATGGGCTTCCCTGTATGGTAACGTTTCGGTACGGTTTGGGAGTGGTTTTCCTTTCAAGTCCGCATCCTGAAATTGAAGAAGGGGAATCGCGTGATGAAACAACATTCCAAGATGAATTGAACGATCCGGACTCGGAATGGGGATTAATGAGGGTAATTGCGCGTTGGCTTATTGACGTCTCTGGGATTGTACCAACGAACCCGATTGCTGGTATAGTAATATCTGCGATTGTTATTGTTGTTGCTGTAATAGTGATTGGTGTTATTGTGGTTAAGCGACGCGAATAGATAGAGTGAATGCCTTGGAACCAAGTTGGCTTATCACCTAGGAGGTATTCCAAATTACAAAGAACCCATAGCAGCTAGTTCACGAATTTCCACAATCCACTGTAAAAGTTGCCTTAGAAGCTATTGGGCGATTTTCGGAGAGTTGAAATCTATTCAGTTCCTTTGTAATAATGGATGAGATTTGATTTCTTGAGATATGGAATGAGGATTAATCCAATGACGAGTATGATCGCAGCGGTGATTGAAGAGTAGAGAATCACTGGGACTGTCAGCCATTTTACACCAATTCCAATTGCAGACCATAATACAACGAGTCCAAAAGTGAAGTCGCGCCGAAGATAAATCATCAGTAATGTGAGGAGCACTGCCACGAATAGCATAGCAGCAGTAGCAATATGCTGGATTTCCGAAGGAATGCCTGGGATTAAGACGTTAATTGCTGAAGCCAATCCAGCAATTGTAGCCACTGAAAGCCAGCTGAGGTAAACACTGACATGGAGGTGAACAGCTAGTTTTACATTTCTGGAGACCGCGTCGATTCCTATGCCTAACCGTAGATACACGAGAAGCAACATTAGGAAGACAAGGATTAGAAAAATTACTGAGAGTAGGTAGAATGGAGGATTAGCGACCATATAGGCATATGAGTAGTGGAATACGAAAATCCACCCGATGTTAGCTAGGCCAGCGAGGAAATAGAAGATGCCAATTTTCTGAAGGTACCCTTCACTACGTTGGCTTGGACGCCCTTGGTAAATCAAGAAGATTATCGCTTGAAGATAGATGATGAACCAGATTGAAAACACATAGCCTGCAGGAGTGAAGAAATTAGGATAGGCATCAGATACTTGTCCTGTATTTACGTTAAAAAGTGGTAGTGCGTTGGCAAGGATGTTGACGATTAACACTGAAATGATGGTGATGATGTTCAGGACCTGAAATAACAAATAATCTCTTTTTTCGGTCATAACCTGTGCTTTGAAGCTTTACCTTAAAATTGTATAGGAAGTTCCTATTTTAGTTTAGATACCAAAGCACCAACAGATTTGGTCAGACGACGTTTGAACTGAGTTGCCAGGCTTGGGATTCGCTAAGGTAGCACTTTACCATTTTGCCATTTCGTCAATTATCACAGCAATTCGTTTCATTGATTTGATATAGTTCTCTACCAATACACTTTCATTAGGGGAATGAGCACGAGAATCGTGGTCACCGATGCCGATGGAAATCATAGGCACATAATCTTTGAAAAGGTAGAGCGGACCGGACCCCGGACAGGTGGGATGAATACGAATAGCGTGCCCAAAGATGGCTTGATTTGCTTTATTTACAATATTAACGAAGGGATGGTCAACTGGTGTTTTAGCCGCAGAATACCCTTCATACCAAGCAATTTTCACATCAGTAAACCTGTGGTTGTCTAAGTGGTTCCGAAGTTTTTTGACGAGATCATCGGGCTGTTGGTTTTCAACAAGTCGGAAGTCAATCTTGGCGGAGGCCTTGGCAGGTAGAACGGTCATTGAACCTTTTTCTTGATAGCCGCTCGTAAGGCCGTCGATACTGAGGTGTGGTTGATAATAATACGCCTCACGTAAAGCATCACCTTGATAATTATTGACGAACTCATCAATGCCATAGAACTTCCGCCGCGCTTCCTCTTCGAGATCTATCTTGGCCACAAATTCACGTTCCTTTGTCGTCATGGGAACTACAGCATCATAAAAGCCTTCGATGAGAATGCGTTCCTTTACATCTTTTAACGAATTAAGAGCCCAAACCAATCGGAAAGGCGCAGAGGGTAAGATGGCGGAATTACTGGAATGGGCGTCATGCGAGAGCCGTTCAACTTCCAATTGGACATACAAAATACCCTTTAGCCCCAGCCATGCCTCTTGGGTCCCGTCAAACCCTGCACTACCAAATTCCCAAATCCCAGCATCGGCTTTAAGGAAGTCGCTGTTCTTCTTGGTGAAATCCGGTAGATTTGGACTGCTAATTTCTTCTTCGCCTTCGATTACGAACTTGATATTAACTGGAAGTTCTACTCCAGCGTCTTTGAAGGCACGAATGGCCCAAATTCGCGATACCGTATCGCCTTTATTATCAGCAATTCCCCGCGCATAGATTCGACCATTACGGATTTCGGGGTCGAAGGGAGGTGAGACCCAAAGATCAAATGGTTCTGCTGGTTGCACATCATAATGATCATAAAAAAGGAGCGTTCGCTTTGCCCCAACATCAAGATAACCGGTTACCACCGGAGCGCCACTGGTTTTGTGTAACTGAGAAGCGATTCCCGCCTCTTCAAGCATTTGTTGAACGAGTTCAGCCGTTTCCTCTATTCCTTCTCCTTTAGCCGCAACTGTAGGAATGCTGCAGAGGTGTTTGGCTGCTTCGATTGCACGATTTGCATTTTCGTCGATTTTTTGTAAAACCTCATCAACCATAATCTCCAACTCAGATTTCCAAAGGGTTTTCCTTTGACTTTAATGTTGTAGCTTGTTCTGATATGGTTAGACCCTGGTTTTCTTTGCGCAGCCACTAGACTTTTTTATCGGAGAGCTTAACCGAGAAGCCTTCAATTATGGAAGTGAGGAATGTTCTGATGAATACGGTTGGTATCCGAAGGGAAAACAAAGCCTTCGAACTCCGAACCCCCATAGTTCCCAAAGATGTTCGGGAACTGATAAAGGAATATGGATTTGAATTTATCGTAGAACCTTCCGAGCAGCGTGCATTTTCTGAAGAAGCCTATAAGAAGGCGGGGGCTTCGGTCGGCGATTTAAGGCAAAGCGAGGCCCGCGTCATTTTCGGAATTAAAGAAATCCCCAAAGAATTATTCGAACCAGGGAAGGTGTATCTGTTCTTTGCCCATGTGATTAAGGGGCAAGAATACAACATGGCAATGCTAAAGCAAATGCTCGATGTTGGTGTGACCCTCATTGACTATGAGCGCATTGTCGAGGCAGAATCCGAACGGAGATTAGTCTTTTTTGGGAATTGGGCAGGCTATGCAGGCATGGCTGAAACACTTCGTGGACTGGGGGAACGCCTAACCGAAAAAGGAGTGACACCGAATCCCTTTGCAACACTCAAACCTACTTACCAATATAGAGGAATGGACGAACTCCAAAGCGCGATTAAGCAGGTCGGGCACCAGATAGAAACTGAGGGCTTTGCATCCGAACTAGCACCATTGGTGGTTGGATTTATCGGGTATGGAAACACCTCAAAGGGAGCCCAAGCCATCTTCGATTTATTACCGCACAAAGCCATTACCTCTGATGAGCTGTCGAAACTAACCCCTGACAATCATATCCTATACAAGGTTGTGTTCCGCGAAGAAGATACAGTACGTCCTAAGGATTCCTCGCAACCATTTAAGCTGCAGCACTATTATGACTATGGCAAGACCAAATACGAATCAGCCTTTGCCCAATACCTTCCCTATCTTACCGTTTTGATGAACTGCATCTACTGGACCGATAAATACCCACGAATGGTAACAAAGGCGGAACTCAGGAAACTTTGGGAGGACTCAAATGGACATCCGAGTCTTCTCATAGTGGGTGATATTAGCTGTGACATCCAGGGGGCTATAGAGTTTACCGTCAATTGCACGAAACCTAATCACCCAACCTTTGTGTATAACCCGCTAGACGAAAAAACAAAAGTAGGCATTTCAGGAGATGGGGTGGTTGTCATGGCCGTTGATAATCTGCCAACAGAATTACCGCGGGAAGCATCAACATCTTTCAGTGAAACCCTTCAACAGTTTATTCCTTCCATTGTCAATGCAGATTACACAGTGCCCTTTGACCAGCTAGACCTTCTCCCTGAGGTGAAAAAAGCCGTAATAGTCTATCAGGGGAAGCTTACACCCGAATATGAATATCTCAAAAAGTATTTGTAATAAAACACGCCGAAACAAAGTCTTGAGGATACTGAAATGAAACATGTCTTAGTTCTTGGTGCCGGTCTTGTTGCTCGACCCTTTGTTGAGTATATGCTACATCACAATTATCAAGTAACTGTTGCCAGCCGAACGGTAAGCAAAGCGATGAACCTTATTGGAGATCACCCCAATGGCGAAGCGAAAGCATTTGACATTAGCCGCCAGACAAAGGAACTCAAAGACCTGGTGAAACCAGCTGACCTTGTAGCCTCTCTCCTTCCATACACCTTTCATGCCCAAGTAGCACGAGAATGCTTACGTACCAAGGTAGACATGGTGACTACCTCATACGTATCGGAAGAGATGCGAACTCTAAATGACCGCGCAAAACACGCAGGCATCATACTCCTTAACGAATGTGGTGTCGATCCTGGTCAAGATCACATGTCCGCCATGAAAATCATCCATCGAGCTCAACAAGAAAAAGGCAAAATCCTTGAATTTACAAGCTTCACAGGGGGACTACCTGCCCCAGACGCAAACACCAATCCTTTTGGGTATAAACTCTCTTGGAGCCCACGCGGTGTGCTACTTGCAGGACGGAATTCTGCCATATTCCGAAAGGATGGAAAGAAAGTTCAAATTCCTGGAGAGGAGTTGTTTAACAACTGCCATAAGGAATCAGTGCCAGAGCTTGGAGATTTTGAAGGTTATCCAAATCGGGATTCGCTTCAGTACATTAACATCTATGGTTTGAAAGGAATCCAGACCATGCTTCGGGGAACCCTCCGATACCCGGGTTGGTGTAAAACAATGTTCAATATCAGCCAGTTAGGTCTCCTTGAACTGGATGAGCAATCGCTCTATGACATGTCATATAGCCGATTCCTCCGAAAATATCTCAAACTCCCAGCAGGATCCAACCCAAAGAAGGCAGTTGCTGAACGCTTAAACCTCCCTGAAGATGACCCCATAATCGAGAGATATGAATGGTTAGGGCTTTTTAGCAACCAAGACATCCCCTTGGACCATGGCGCGCCAATTGATGTATTGGTCTCACTCTTTCAAGAAAAGCTGCAATATAAACCGGGAGAACGAGACATGATTGTTATGCAACACCAGTTTACCATCGAGCATAAAGATCAGTCCCGTGAACATATTCGCTCTACGCTTATCGATTATGGTATTCCCAATGGAGATTCATCCATGAGCCGAACCGTTGCGCTTCCGGCAGCTATCGCCTCACACATGATTCTATCAGGTGACATTCAGCAAAAGGGCGTCCAAATTCCAATTTTGCCAGAAATCTATGAGCCAATTTTAAAGGAATTAGAGACCTTTGATATCCGGTTCAAGGAAGAATCCACAAAATCCTAGCGCCTTAGTCTAAATCTCAAGAACTTTTTAGTAGGTACCCTTACTTAGCTAGAGAATGGGATATTAGAGGTGTACCAATATGGAACGAAAGACCTACTACATCGTCATTTCTACGATCTTTGTGGTTATCACATTAGATGTAATCTGGGCGATTCTCAATTATATTCTACCCCTCTTCGTATATGGATCAATCGATATCATTCCGATAATACCAGGAAACGGCGTCACAGACTGGTTAATCCTCTTCTATCTACTCCCAATCCTCGCCATCCCATTTTATTTATGGATGGCTACAGTCACACCACGATGGCTTGTATTACCATTAAACCGATTACTCAACCCGGGTAGTGAAACCTATTATTATGGAGTGCCCACCAAGAAACCTAATCCCCTTTATGCTGTCTTTCGAAGAGCGGTGTTCGCATTACTCCTCACTTTTGGAGTTTCCCTTACCGTAGCCACCTATATCGGCCAATATTTCGTGATATGGAATCCATCGCTTCCTTTAGCGGTCAATGCATGGAACACCGCAGCCGTAATCTTTCCAATTGTCTTTATCGCCCTTGGAACCATACTCCCATCCTCATGGCTCATAGACGACGCAAAAATACTCTTTCATGGTCAGCCACCCAGTGGTTCCCAGGAACTTTTCAGCGCGGGACGAGTGCTCACGTATTTGTTAGCAGGATATGCGGGAATCTCAGTTCTCTTATACTACGGCTACATCGTCATTTATATCGGCATTATCTATGCAACAACTGTGGTTACCCCACCATGGCCCTGGGTTCCGGCTTGGTTCGTCGTCTTAATCACCTTATTGAATCCTTTCATATTCATCTATATGCCGTTAATCATGCTTCTTGCATATGATCGGTACCTTCCGAGCTTAATAAAACGGCTCAAAGCGTACATGGATGCACGGGAGACCCAACAACTCTCCGCCTTATGCCTCGTGGATGTTGATATCACCAATTATCTCGGCGCTAAAGGAGCGACAGACCAACCTGAGCAGATTCCAGCTAAGACATTTAGTAATACCGGTGAAGCCAATCGAGAGACCCGTGAAGACGAGTAGCCATCCCCTTTATTGTCCGGCAAAGCAATATGCACCCTCACCCCACCTATTCTATATGAATCCTATTCGCCTTTCGAAACAAATGGATTTCATCGCTGAAACCGACAAACTGAAACAAGTAATTCGGGAGTCTTGGCTGGTAGATGCAAGCCGGAAAGAAACGGATGCAGAGCACTCCTGGCATATTGCGATTATGGCTGTTATACTGGGCGAATATGCCAATCAGCCCACGATCAATCTTTTCAAAGTCATCAAAATGTTGCTCATCCATGATATCGTAGAAGTTGATGCAGGGGACACCTTCATCTACGATATGGAGCATGCCAAGGATAAAACCGACCGGGAAACGAAGGCAGCTAACCGACTTTTTGCCTTATTACCGTCTGACCAACAACAAGAATTCCATAAATTATGGGAAGAGTTTGAAGCCCAAGACACACCTGAAGCACGATACGCACGAACTATTGACTCAATGCAACCTCTTCTCCTTGCATACCTCAATGGTGGTCAATCTTGGAAAATTCACAACATCATCAAATCACAAATCGTCGACGCAAAGAAGCATATGGAAACTGGATCCAAGATATTGTGGGAGTACACACAAGAAATACTAGATGATGCAGTGAAGAAAGGCATCCTCAAAGAATCAGCTAAAAAGTCAACACGGTAATATGTCCACGTTTCTTTTTGCATCCGAAACATTCAAACAAGTGGAGATTTACGCGTAAGTCATGAAGCTCGGAGACATTTATCACATGATTGTTGATATGGGGATAAAAGCGGATCCCCGTGGCGAAAAGAAGGTTCAAAAGGTTCTTGAGGCATCAAAGAAGAAATTCGAAAAACTGGAGGGCAAGAAGAAAGACCTTGCCGATAAAGATGTCATGTGGAACCCCTACACAGATTGCCGATTACTCTATGGAGACCCTGAACGAGAAATTAAAAGTCTGTTAGCAGGTATCGATATCACTCCAGGAGAAATTCTACTCGCAGACCGACTGGAAGATAAAGAGAAAAAAATCGATTTAGTTCTAGCCCATCACCCCCACGGTATTGGGAGTTCACGATTAGACTTTGTTATGCGGCTTCAACCCGAACATTGGGCGAAAGTTGGCGTTCCCATCGCGCAAGCCGAGTCCGCAATGGCAAAACGACTAAAAGAGGTTCATTGGGCTACAAAAGCCCGGAATCACACCCAAACCATGGACACAGCACGACTACTTGATATGCCCTTTATGTGTGCTCACACACCGGCCGATTCTCTTGGTTATCAATACCTTACCAAGTTTCTCAAAGATCAAGATCCAATGACCCTCGGTGACCTAGTCGATATCCTACTCGAAATTCCCGAATATCAAGCCGCAGAAAAGGTAGGCGCAGGTCCTGAAATTCTTATAGGGAACTCTGAAGGGAGTGTGGGTGAGAAATTCGTTTTCTTCACCGGTGGAACTAGCCCAGGACCTGAATCCATTCCCAAACTTGCGCGTGCTGGTGTCAGTACTATAATCACAATGCATTGGACGGATGCCCTCAAAAAGGAAACAGAAAAGGAAGGAATTTATGTCGTTATCGCTGGTCACGATAGCTCAGATTCTATTGGCATGAATCTAATTCTCGACGAATTAGAGAAAAAGGGTGTCAAACCATATGCATGTTCTGGTTTCTTTCGACATAAGCGAACCTGATTAATGTATAGCAATACCTCGAAGTAGCTGTATCGAGAAAAAGAAAAGAAGGGAGCCGGTGAATGCAAGTCCAACCGGCGTGTTTAGTTGTGTTGAGGTTACTTCTCTTCGTCGATAGTTTCAAGTTCCTTTCCTTTTGTTTCATAGGGCTTTGTCAGGAATGAGAATAGTGGAAAGATCATGAAGCAAGCTGCTACAGCCCAGAAGATGAGCCAGTTTCCTGGAAAATTGAAGAGTAATACGGCAGCAATCAGTGGAGCTAGAATGTAGCCAAGGCGTGATGCTGTGACGGAAATCCCGATACTTGAAGAGCGTACTTTAGTTGGAAAGATTTCTGTTACGTAAGTGTAGATCCAGGCTAGGACCATTGCCATGAAGAAGTAGACACCCCAGAAGAAGGCTGGTAGAAAGGTCATTCCAAGTCCGATGAAGCAGAAAATTGACCCGAGTGTGCCAAGGACGAGTGTGAAGTTTCGTCCTAATTTCTCGAGTAAAACACCAGAGATTATCGCGCTGATAGGCAACATTAACCCACCGACTGTGAGAATAGTCCTCCACTCAGCAGGTGTGATAAAGCTGGTGAAAAAGACGCCCGACCATGTTGTGCCCAGTTTGAAGGAAATAGTCCACATTAAATAGACGAGTGAGGCAACACCGACATATAAGACATCTCTGCGTCCTAATGACCTGAGTGCTTCCACAATGCCCAGACGTTTCTCTCCGCGTCCTTCCTGTGCGTCTTTCCAGCGGGTAGTTTCCTTCATGAAAATCCAGAAAACAAGGAGGATAATCAAGAGGACAACCATAATGCCGTAACCCCATCGCCAGCCTAATGCTTCGATAACGGTAGAACCGACTAGGGCATAGAGGGGAATGACGCTGATGAGGAATGCGATACTATTGTAGAGCCCACGGTGTTTTGCAGGGGACTCTTCAGTGATGGGCACTTCCCAGAGATTGGATGTAGTGCCCATAATGACTATTGAGTAGAGAAGAATGAAGAGGAGAAAGTTGGTTGTGGTGGCAATCGTCGGTACTAAGATGATGAGCCCAGCGGGGATGCCCATTACTAGAACTAGCGTCAGGATTCCGATTTTGCGCCCGAAGGAGTCAGAGAACCAGCCGATGAAGAAGACTAGAAATACAATGACGCCAAAGACACCTTGCCAAAACCCAAATAGCCAAGGAGTGGCAGTGAGCCCGGCTTCAGCAAGGATATACGGTGCAGCATAGCTTTCGATGAGTGAGAGCCAGACGTCCATTTGACCCACAAGACCCATGAAAATGATGAGGAAGAAAAGATATTTACCAGAACGTTTCATTTCTGCCATTAGTAGTCCCTCGTAAACTCATTCTTTGCGTGGTTTTGTTATTTAAACAAGACATATGACAGTTTTTGGAGAATTATGTAGAACTTAGAGCCTTGAATGATAACCTGCTAAGCATACTAAGCGTTTCAATTTGAAGAGATTCTACCAAGGCATGATACTACCAAACCAACCAAAAGTGAATGCCCATACAACTTGTATTCCAATGAAGAAATTAACCACCGTGATTCCTGGACCAAAAGAAATCTCATGGAGTCTATTCAAAGCAACAACATACAGATACCCTGCCCATAATCCAGAGATTAACCCAAAATAGGGGATCCATCCAAATACAAGTGTGGGAGCAACCGCATAAATTCCCACTTTGAATGAATCTAGAAGCGTTCCTGAACCACGAAGAAGTTTTGCAATAATGTGATAAATTAATCCGATTAGGGGAAATTTGAGAACATTCAGTATATAGGTGAGGAGACCCACCCAGAAATATCGAGAGAGACCGGTTATCGTTTCAAGAAGCGGAGCGTAGATATAAGCACCCATTTGTGCATTCGTTCCTGAATGAATGATGTTTGCAGGAAAACCAAACCAACTTACAAGGGGAGTCAATACCGCTAGAACTATGTTGAGAACTAAAAACCAGCGTAGAACTGACCAAAAGCCTTCAACTTTCTTTTCAGTCTCAAAGGTGCTTTGGGGTTGAGCGATTATATTCCAAGCTTTCTTCACATCCGTAACTAGAAACATCTTAATAACACCCTAAACATTTGGTGGAAAAACTCGAATAAGAAGACATTCGTGGAGGCACCCCCACAAAAACGAAAAGTGCATATTTGCAGATTCAAAAGTGGTTTAGTCAAGTACAAAATTACTATGCTTGCATAAAGAGGAAAAACCAAGTTAATTTTAGTTTTTATTCGCTTGAGTCTAGCAAGTCGAATTTAGTCTGTAATATGTTAACAGGTTATATGAAGGGCAGATACCACATTTCGATCCGCTTTCATCAGGGAATTGGAGAGCGTGCATGCTTCTGGCGTTTTCTTTGCGATCAGTTTGATTTTATGCTTGTGTAATTCTTTGCTGGTTTTTTCAGGTATTCGAAGCAGTCCAGTGAATCCAGTACCAACGATGAGCAGCTCTGGGTGCGCAGCTAACACACATTTGATATCTTCGATGCGTAATTCATGACCCTTCTGTCGCCACCATTGGTCACGGACACGGTCACGAAATATCAGCACATCAGTGTGATAGGTCTCCCCGTTGATAGTAATTTTTCCAAATTCGTACTCGTCAATTAACATCGCTGGAATAATCCATGAGGCTTGTTTACATGTGTAATTACTGCACTTCAAGTAGAAAAGTGATTATAGCATCAAGTCATGCAAAGATGAATAGAGCCCGAGTCTTCTACAGTTGAGCGCCGCAACGCCAGCAGAAGCGATCTTGTCGCGTTACATTTGCACCACAATGCGGACAACGTGTGCGTGGTTGGGCTATAGGAGGTTTAACAGGTGCATAACCTTGATATGCTGATGGAGAAGGCGCGATTGCACCGGCTATGATTGTAAGAATGCCGGGTATAAAACCACTTGAAAAGATGAGTGATAAAACTCCTGATACGATTAACCCAGTTTTGTGCTCGCTGGGAAAGTGACGCCAGTTTAGCCAGAGAAGCCCAAAAACCAACCCGACAACACCAAAAACACCGAAGATAATTAGAGGAAGAAGAATGAAAAGCCCCATCATGGGTAGGAAATAAGGGTCGTATACGAATGGCAGATACAGAAGACCGACTATTAGAAAACCGACTATAAGAGCTATCAGACTGAAAATGATTTGAAGAATAGCGGCAACAAATGTAAGTGTTGAAGCAGTTTGGGCATCACCCATTCACATCACATCTCCAATACATTATACTATGTAAGGCTACAGAATTCATCCTTTTTAGTTATTGGAATCGGGCAGTTCTTAACGAGGATGGAGAAAGGGACGTTGCTTTTCTAGCAATACTAGGATACTCGAGAATGTGTTACGCTTTAGCCCTGGAATTTTGTTCGCACCCTGAAACGGTGATGAATGAAAACATAACACGCTTCGTGCCGAAGCCTTCTTTGCGCCTTGAAGCTGTTGGGAGAGAGCTGAATAAAAGGAGGAGTCATCTAACGCATAAATGGTTGAACACCAAAGTGGTGTATGTGCATGGTTTTTCACATATGCGAAGATCAAAGTCCTTAATTTCCCATTTACTTCTCCCTTCCACAATTGGAATTGCTCCCTGAGCGAGATGAGATAAGCCTTCGTTAGATCAAAGGCATGCCAATAATAGATGAGAATACTTTTTGGAATGAGATTTGGCTGAGTTTTTAGAAGCGCATATGCGTCTTCAACTGTACAGGGTTCAATGTTAATAGAGGCGTCTTTCCAGCGGATGCCCCGAAAATTATCTTTCCAAAAAAGCTTCATCTGAAGAATCTGCTGCATACCAATCCGGTTGGTAATTCGCTGTGTCGCGTCATTTTCGATAGTGGTGGCTAGTCGTAACCTTTCGATATTCAACCCTTCGGCTTCTGAAAGAAGATGCTGGGTCATAGCCCATGCGAATCCTCGTTTTCGATAGCGGTAATGGACTCGCATATGTTCCATCCAACCCGTCTTTCCGCCATCGATGATGTTGAGATTCGCAAATGCAACTACACGACCCTTATGTTCCAACACATACAAGTAAGAATTCGGGTTCGCTACGAGTCCGTCCAATTCATATGGAAGCTGATCATAACCCCCCCAGGTATGCTTAGAAATTTCTATGATTGCAGGTTTATCCGTTATTTGAAACGATCGGATGCGCATTTTCGTTTTTTCCCAACATGTAATTTTTACTTGGTCTTCAAGCGACTAGATGTATCACATCTTAGTTGTGATCTTATTTCTACGAGCTGGGTAAAAACTGATTTGCCATATAAATGCAGGTGAAGTGTCATAAGCAGAGGACAGAAGATAAGTGCAACAACGTGATCAAAGATGCCAATGCTTAACGTGCAATTTGTAGTCTTCTAATCAGTTCATTTTGGATTCATTAGACGCCCCATGAACAAGATTGTATTTGTACGTATATCACGAATCAAGAAAATGAACGGACGGTCTGCCCGAAAAACAGGAATAGCCGGTTCGGTTCCAATGCCTGTTGGAGCAATGATTACAGCGGTTGCAGCGGCGGCTTCAGTTCCTTCCTCATTCACTTCGATAAGGGCTTTATGCAGAACAGCAGTAAGAAAAAGTGAGGGAAATGCACTTATTCCTGAAAAATCAGCTTTCATTTGAGAGAACGCATCAATAATTCCCAAGGCCTGTAGCGAAGAAGTTAGTTCAACCTCCATACGTAACCTATAGCGTGGCAGATAAACGCGGACTTGGCGAAAATGAATTTTCGATAGCCACTCAGAGAGTTTTGCAGATGTAACCTCGTTCTGAAAATCTGTGAACTTAGTTCCACTTTGCGGAAGAAGAATTACCATAGATAGCTGTTGTCCGTGATAAGGCATTTCGAGAATTTGAAACCCAGAACCCTCAAAATATCCAAACTGCCCTGTTTGATACATCATTGGAGCCTGAATGTCATCACCAGTTATTAGGGTAAATGGTGCAGTCTGCGTATTGCCTTCTTTGAACTGTGATGCCCATAAACCCTTGAAGTAAATGGCGTTGGTTAGCACAAGTGCAGTAAAAGTCGCTACAGTTGCGGGTGTTACCAGGTTCTTGATGAGTCCATTGGTGCGTTCTTTGACCCATTCGTTAATCCGACTAGAGGCTTGTTCAGCATCTTGAAAATTGAGGGTAAAAAGCGATTTACCGTAGTATTTGTTGACCACGTCTAGATACTTTGGAAGAAGGATTAGCCCTTTCTGTATCCAGAGGGCGTTAGCTGTCTTGAGCTTGAAGCTAGGTGTTGCTGAGTGGTCATGCAGCTGAGCCATTAATGCTTGGTAGGCAGGATGAATATCTTCGGCTGGCAGAGTCAACCGGAGACCTTGCTCCATTTGTGACGCAGTCGCTCCTTTTGCACCAGCATAGGCCAGGGTTAACGCTGTCGCAATACTGAAGGGAGAATAGAAGAGGTTTCCTTTCTGAGATCGAAGTTGATGAAATAAATCAATTGCGAAGTCGGTAATATTCTGGCAGAGAGAAGTGTTCGATTCAGTCATGTTTTCACCCATCAATAATTCAAGAAGTCACGCAATGATTGGAATTTCACCATATATATCATAGCCGATAAGTTCCTTTTCAAAAAGCATAGAAAGCCATCATTATTGATTCGCAGGTATTTACCAAGTCCAATATTAGTCGGTACCCAATGAGCCCCCTCAGCGTACTAGTTTTTGAAAACAGGTTCTACAATATTTGGCTGGCTTTTGATCTGTATCAGCGAGCGTATTTGAAAAACGCATGACACAGTAATTTTCACAATGCCCAAGGCCGAGCACATGTCCGAGCTCATGTAATGCCTCGATTACAATGCGCTGAAAATATAGTGCATCATCGGAGGGAAGTTGATAAAAGCTGGGCTTGAGCCGTGGTAGTGCCACAAGGGCATTCCCACCAACCTGTGCAAGTCCGAAAATGAAATTCAGGCGTGAAACAAAAAGATCAAGATTTACTAAAGCTAGAGCATGCAAAGTGGGTGCCACAACGTCATCAAGGACTTTGAGAAATGGTTCAGCCAAATATTGGCGACGCTGTGAATCATAGCCTTCTTCAGGAAGTGGCAACAAATCCGGATGTACACTTACTGGAGTAAAAAGGGATGAATATTGATTATCGATGCTCTTTTTGAGTGCAACCAACAGATTTCGAGGTGTGTTGGTAAACCCATAAATTCGGAGCTCAACCACTGATTTCACCAGCAGAGGTGGATGCAATTGTTTCTTGTACTCAAACCAATCTAGTCCCATAATAACACTATTGAATGAAAACAAAGAGACACAATGAGGAATTAATGTGAATGGTGAAACACAAACACAGAAACCAAAATTCTCACTTGCACACTATAGAAAAGACGAACGAATTGTCACACTTGTGAAAGCAACTGACCAGAAAACATTGGCAGTCTGGGCAATCGATTGCGTTGAGCGTGTTTTACCATATTTTGAAAAAGAATATCCAGAAGACCATCGGCCTCGAAAAGCGATTGAAACGCTCAAGACATGGATAAAGACCGGGGTGTTTAAGATGGCTGTTATACGTAAGGCTTCCCTTGATGCTCATGCCGCTGCCCGTGAAGTGGGAAAAGATAGTGCAGCTCGCTCTTCGGCCCGTGCCGCAGGTCAAGCAGTGGCAACCGCACATATTCCAACGCATGCTATCGGTTCGACAATTTATGTCCTACAAGCTATCTATAGAGCTACAAATGCCGCTCATACATACGAAGCCGTAGCTAACGAACGAGAGTGGCAATACCAACACTTACTAAGACTGAAAAAAGAAGCAGCTTTGGAGTAAAATGGTAAAAAGTGCTGTCAAAGAATAAAATATCATAAGCCCATTAATCAATTAAAATTTAGATGGCTCTCGGAATCCCTTCGTAGCAAAGTGAACACCAGTTACTAAGAAAATAACACCAGAAATGAGGAATCCGATCGCAAAGGGGGCATAAGCCCCGGCATGAGTTTGGAGAACCTCCACTGGTCGATGACTTGCTATTGCCCAGCAACTGAATGCGGTATCTTCTGCTTCACGAATCACCTCAATAACAGTGTCACCATAAGTATCAAACACGAGAGTCTGATAGCCAGGGTATTGTGAATTTACATAATTCCACGTATAGTTTATCGATCCATCCAACGAATAAACATGGACCGTCACTGATGACCATGTGACATGGAACCCATAAAGCGCTACCTCACTTTGAGTCAGCCCGGTCAGTGTCAAATTAACACGGGGCACGGTTTGCGTTACCGGGGCTGAAAATTCTCCAAAATCAGTGTATTCCGAACTATGGTAATAGAGATAATAGTGAGGGCACACCACGGAGGGAAAGCTCAAAGTAAGGAGTAATACTCCAAGAGTGCAAAATATGAGGGCTTGGTCCCACTTCCTTGAGGCGTTATTTCGCTTCTCAGCCCGATACCAATATAAAGCCAAACCGAGAGCGACTAAGCCAGCGATAAATGGACTAAGGGTGTACAACACAGGATAGGGAGGAGGAGGTATTGGTGGGGGGTATCGAATCCCTTGGACTATTACCCAACCTGAAAAGAAGGTTATATTCCCAGCATATTCGACGGTGATTAAGATCTGGGATGAATAATGGAACGAGAATGTCTCATTGACTGGTTCAGCTGTGACATTATAAAAATCTGTAAGCGTTGTAAGTTCACCATCAGATGTACAAACAATGTGTACGGGGGTGCCATTAGTGTAGAAGTTCCGGACTTCAACCGTCAATTCATAAAGTCCTGAGGGCTCAAATTCAAAATTATAGTTCTGACTATCGCTAGATACAATCCCGTAAATTGGTTGCAGCGAATCGTATTGTAAACCCTCCCAAGCATATCGTGGACTCCCATTTGAAACCAAGTAAATAGGGTACACTAAGCTATATCCAATTAAAAGACAGCCCAAACAAGCAACGAGAAGCGGGTTTACAAACTGTTTCCGCGGCTTCTTATTAGCCATGCTACACCTCCACAAGTCAATGAAGTGTCCCCGACTATAATATCCACTGGTGTATACTAGAACACTAATTATTGTCTCCTATTCGGAGAAAACCAAATAGAAATCACTTCTCGTTCTGCATTCTTGAACATCGAGTTCCGATTGTTCTAATCCTTAGAATATTATACAACGCAAGCCCTTCTACAAAATGCTACTAGGGTACATTGGATGTAGGGTGCCAATGGAAAGAAGAACAAAAATAGTAGTTGGGTTAGTTTCTATCGTAGTGTTCATTACAAGTCTTATTGCAGCGGGGACCTTAATCTATGTTAACCAGCCTAGCCTAATAATGACAGGCACCCTTTACTTCAACGATTCAGGAGAGCACCATGGCGGGTTTGAAATGGCCATGCAGTGGAATGTTACTCTATTCCTCAAAGGAAATTCCGGACAACTCGTCGTCACACCCGAGCCGGAATATATGTGCAATGACGTATTGTTGAAATGGAGTTATAATATCGTCGGATTCCAAATTTCAGAACAGAATATTACCCTAGCCATCGATGGCTATCCAATCGCCCTAGAATTTGTTGAAAACGACACAATATGGAATCGATACCACAACCAGTACATTAGTGCCACACCCGACCTCTCACCCACCATTTTCCCAGGATTCATGAGTCACTATTACATCGAGTTCCGGCTAGCGCAAATCCCCTTATAAAAGCTAGAGCAGCCGTGATCTGCCATTCTCAGTGAAAACTTATAGCGATCTATTCGGCTTCGTTGATTTCTATATCAATTAGCTCTAAAGGTACTGATTGACCACAATAAGGACACTCAGCCGTATGGGGACCTACCCATTTGACAGAGCCATATCGTAGTTTCCCACCGCAATTGGGGCAAGTAGGTGGCAGTTGCTCCCGGAGAATCCGCCGCGTCTGACGAGGCAGCTGGGTAACATCATATACGCTCTCCTTCGAGATATGTTCGAGGTTCCGCCGAGATTTTATACTAAAAAAACAGACCAAGCTGAATATCACGAAAAAGACAAGCACCATTATAATTATGAAGATTGTAATCATTAGAAAGGGGTTAGTGAAAGGGCGTATGAGCAGATGGAAATCATCGTACACCCCTACGTCAAAGAATCCTGAGGAGCCCCCATCAGCATTTTCACTGACACGAATATACACCGTGTCACTGGAATTCAGAAGAAAACTCACTACCGGGTAATTTCCATTACCTTCGCCACTGTCAATAAGAACAGTATGAAAGTCACTATACAATGATACGGTGATTTTTACCTCTAATCCCCAGAATTGATCACTTTCAACCAATATTGTCCAGCGACCCGCTTCCAATTCAACGTAATAATCACTTTTCCAACCCGGCCATAGATGCCGATATCTCAAAGTCACATTAGGATCAAGGTCAGGCTGAGCCATCGCCGGCATTAGCAGAGAGAAAAACATACAAAAGACCAGAGCACTAAAAAAAATGAGCCGTTGGCGATGCCCTTTCACTGACTAGCCCTCTTAACATTCTATTTAAACCACTTCTTATTTATATTGATGGTCCATCTTTGAGCAAAACCTCTTCAACAAGCTCTTCATCATCTTTGAAGCTCCAGGTGACGAACCACTCATCTATGGAGGCTATGTCTTCAGCTACTATGAATTCAATCAAACGAACTACCAACGACAAATGGAACGCACTTCTTCTAACAGACCCACCCGCACGCCCTTGGTGGACCAGCTCCTTCCTTTGGCAACCCAAATACATTGTTCCGCCACCAACACCCATCATCCCACCACTAGCTATCATAATAGTAGTTGCAGTCATCGTTGTAACACTAATTGTTATCACTTTTGTGATATTGAGACAAAGGATGAGCTAATTTGATATGCAAGTCAAACTACTCAATTCCACCCAGATAGAATCAGCCCATCTTTGTAAGCTTCTGGATAAATGCCCAATCCTCATCTACGAGATTCTGGAAATCGTTAATGAAATCGTCACGGCGCTTCGGGCGGAATAAGTGTCGGAACCGACCCTGAGGTTCTAACCATTCTTCGATGGGCTTCTTCTTCGACGGATCCTTCACATACCGTAGACTTGGTGAGGACATAGAATAGGTGCGGGTTTCTCCATCGTATTCCCATAGTGGGTGAAAACAGGTTTCCACCGCGAGTTTTGCCATCTTCATCCCGAGTTCTTCGGGATACCGCCAGTTGCGATGGCACGGACTCAGGACAACAATTACGGCTGGTCCCTGCTTTTCCATCCCTTTGCGTACCTTCATCATGAAGTCACGCCAATGATATACGGACGCTGTTGCACAATATGCGGGATCATGGGCGGCGTAGACTAATGCAATGGGTTTCTTCCAAATTGGTTTCCCGGGTACCGCCGTTCCAACCTGACTCGTCGTTGTCCACGCATACTTCGGCGTTGCTCCAGAACGTTGTATTCCAGTGTTTTGGTACGCTTGGTTGTCATAGATGATGTAGAGGAAATTGTGTCGGCGTTCTATGGCGCCACTGGCGGCTTGGACGCCGATGTCAAATCCGCTGCCGTCTCCAGTGAATATGAGGAGATCGGGAACATCGTCTTCGAGACCTTGGCGTTTGCGGGCTTTGTAGGCGGCTTCGATGCCGCTTGCGTTGGCGGGCGCATTTTCGAAAAGGCTGTGCATCCAGGGGACACGCCAGGCGCTGTAGGGGTAGATGGTGGAGGCAACTTCGAGGCAGCCCGTGGCTTGGCTGACGATTGTATTTTTGGGTCGGGGAAGGGCATGCATGGCCATCCGGGCCATGGAGCCGGCAGGACAGCCAGCGCAGAGACGTTGGCCACTGGTGAAGAGTTCTTCTTGTTCAGCTAGGTCTTTTAAGCGGGCTCGCCATTTGGGGGTTTCTTGAGTCATGTTCTTTTCCTCCAGGTTATTTCCTTACGGTGATGTATTTGATGGGATTGCGCGGGGCTTTGCCCGTTTCCTTGATTTTGAGTAGTTCTTTATAGATGGCGTGGAAGTGATCGGGGGTGACGTCGCGTCCACCGAGTCCGCCATAGTAGCCGAGGATGGTAGGACGGGTGTCGTAGTCGTAGAGGGCACTACGCACCTCATTGAATATTGGACCGCCAAGGCTTCCTGTCGTGTGGGTGCGCTCAAAAATTCCGACGACGGGGACGTCCGCGAGGAGTTTGACCAGTTTCTTATCGGGGAAAGGGCGGAAAGTGCGGAGTTTGAGGAGTCCGACCTTTTTGCCTTGGGCACGAAGTTGGCGGGCGACGAATCGGGCAGTGCCTGCGGAGCTACCGCTGGTGAGAATAACAGCATCTGCGTCCTTGACTTTGAAGGGTTGGAGGTAGCCATCACCGTATTTGCGTCCGGTGAGTTGCGCCCATTCGTTGTTGATTTGGGTAACAACGGGACGGGCTTTTTCCATGGCTTCGCTGTGTTGAAGCTTGGATTCCATGTAATAATCAAAAAGCTGTAGTGGCCCGATGGTGATTGGGGTCTTAGGGTCTAATTTGAGGGGGACTTTTTTCCCGTCGATGGTCATCATCATAGGTTGTCGGCGTCCGACGAATTTGTGGGCATCGACTTCGTCGAGGAGATAGACGTTCTCGAGGGTGTGGGTGAGGACAAAGCCGTCCAGCATGGTCATGACGGGTAGTTGTACGTCGGGATGTTCGCCGATGCGGAAGGCTTGGAGGGTGGAGTCGTAGGCTTCCTGGGAGTTTTCACAGTACATCATGATCCAGCCGGTGTCGCGTTGGGCAAGGGAGACTGTTTGGTCGCCGTGAATGTTGATTGGGCCGCTGGGTGAACGGTCAGCGACGGCCATGACGACGGGTTGACGGATTGAGGAGGTGAGGAAGATGACTTCGTGCATGAGTTCGATCCCGTTTGCGGCACTGGCGGTAAAGGTGCGGGCGCCTGCGGCAGAGGCCCCAAGACAGGCACTGAGGGCACTGTGTTCAGATTCAACTCGGACGAATTCGGTTTCCACTTCGCCATTGGCAACAAATTCGGCGAATTTTTCGACGATAATAGTCTGGGGGGTAATGGGATAGGCGGCGCACACGTCGACGAGCGCGTGTTTAGCTGCATAGGCGACTGCTTCGTCGCCATTGATACCCATGAGGGTTTGTTTAGCGGGCATTTGGGTTCACTCATCCTCCATTTCGATGCAGTTGACAGGGCATTCTTCGGCGCAGATGCCACAGCCTTTGCAATAATTTAGGTCAAAATGAATGTCTTCTCCGTCCCAAGTGATGGCGGCATCAGGACAGAAAATCCAGCAGGTAAGACAGCGGGTGCATTTTTCTTTATCACGGACTGGATGTTTACTGCGCCAATCTCCGGTTTTATAGTCGGTAGCGGGTTTCCAGGTGACCCCGGCAGGGGGAATGTCTTTGGATCCAGGGAGTTTTTTCTTAGGCATGTTTCTTCACCTCATCATGGGCGCGTTTAATAATGGTGGCGTTTCTCTCTCCGATTCGGTCGCCAAATTGATTGGTGACCTCGGTAAATAAGCTGTCAAGCTTCACTAAATTAGTCGCTCGAATTAATGCGCCTAACATGGCGGTGTTTGCGATTGGGCGCCCAAGGATTTCTCGGGCTAAATCCGTGGCTGCTATTGTCCAGACTTCTCCTTTGAATCCTAGTTTTTTAGATATAGTGCCTCCGTCTTCACGGGTATTAACAATGAGTTTCGTTTTTTTGTTGGTTCCCGCGATAATGGTGTCTGGTACTTGGTCGAGAAGCGAAGGATCGATGACCACGACATAGTCTGGCTCATACACTTTACTATGAAGTTCGATTTCTTTGGTACTGATGCGTGCAAAGGCTTCTACTGGTGCTCCGCTTCTTTCGGGTCCGAAAAAGGGGAAAGATTGCGCGTGTTTACCTTCAAAGATTGCAGCTCGAGCTAGGAGGATTGAAGCGGTCCAGGCACCTTGGCCTCCTCGGCCATGAAAACGAAGGTCAATGATTCGTTCCGTCATGAAAATGTACACCCCGAGATATTGTATGTGTGAAATTCGCTTCGATGGAGAGCGTTAAGTCTTTTATGCTTTGCTCATCTTGAGAAAAAAAACTAAATTCGCCAATTCACCAACGAATAAGGCAGTAATGGAAATCAAATGGTGCATTTAGACACCGAAAGGTTTAGAAGCGCTAAAGCGTTTGTAGAGCCTGTCTAATAGAATTTATCTGCAAATAAAGAGTGAAGAGTAGAATTTCATTGGGTAACGTTTGGTGACATAGGGTGTACATGAAATATCAGGACCGATTTGAACAGTTGGAGGAACTTGGGAATCCAACCATGGGTCGGTTCATGCTCACCCAAGTCCTTACGAAGATGGCAACCACTTGTAAAGAATGCCAGCGTGATCGTATGCGGTGTACGATTAAACCTATGTGTCCTGATCGCGTTTTCTTAAACATTCTCATCGCACTGGGAGCCAGAACCAGTGATTTACCCTCTTTTTGTTTTCAAGTCAGTACGCGTGCACTGCAATCATACTTAAAATCAGGTGCTAAACGTGATCACCCTCACGAGCCACGGTACCCACTCACATACTTCCGCAGATTTATCGAATTTAAACGAGATGATTCTGAAGCCAACTTCGAGACTTTCAAAAAGTACTTAGAAACTGCTACTAAACAAAAGGTCTTTGGATATGCACTTGAAAATCGATGGTACTTCGCGGTGGGAAACGGGATTTTCATCGTGGATTTGAAACGACGGGTGGTTAGCTTGGACCCAGACGGTGACATTGTTCGGAGAGAGGCTCTTGAACCGTTACTTACTTTCTTAATGGAGATGCATGAGTTATCAGGTGAAATCCTCCAGGATATGCAGGATACTTGGTATTTACGCATTGAATTACCTCAACCTAAAGATGATGAGTACACCGAAGTTATTGAACCACAACTCAAAGCCTTGGAAGAATTTTGGTCTTTTGTCCGAGCCAATAATATCAATTCGAATATGCAAATCCTTGTTGGCCTGGATCCTCCACCAGAAAAAGTGATGCGATTAGCTGGGCTTCGTAAAACGGCAGAAATTCTATCTGAAATTGCTGAGACTATACCAAAGACAACGAAAAAAATTTCACCGAACACAACCGAGGCCACAGCTAAGCCTACAAATTAATATTAATACATTGAATCCAGTTTTTCGGGTTCTTTTTCCTCATCTTCGTATCGACGAGCAAGTCTTTTACCGAACTTATCAATACCCCGTTTCGCTGATTTTTGAATGGATTTTGCCAAATCATAAATGAAGACTAAGACAAAGAAAAGAACTAAGGCGACGGCAAGAACCTGAAAATAGGGTTGTAAGACTTCAATGGGAAAGATACCGGTGATAAAGATGGGTGATACAATAACGTAGACGGCTAATACCATAAAGATGTATATCAAATTCAGGGGAATGCGTCGAGGATGATAACGATCAGTGGACCGCATACCAGGTAGCCGGCTAATGATGTAATCAGAGAATGCATCCGCGGATCGTGCAAATTGCAGGAGGGCTTCGATGCCAAATAATAAAATAACCAGTAAGATGCCAATCCGGATTAGAGAATAACCAGATAGAATAATCACTCCAGCAGGGTCCCAGACTGTAGGTAGAATGAGTATGGGATAACTATCAAGTACGATGAAGAGAGGAATTACGAAAATGTAGAAGAGCCCAATCCCTAACGCGATTAACCCATTGATGATGAATTTTGGGAAAGAGGTGGCAAGTTGTTTGGCGACGTTGCGTTTTTCTTCAATTTTCTTTTCTTCTTCCGATTCGGTTTTTTCTTCATCTGACATAGACGGTGACCTCAATTCTTTGATAGCTTGTTCTTAGGGCGTAGACATTAGTTCTTTGAGTCTAATAAGCCTGCTCCTTGGAAAATAGAGGAGAAGCAGGAATTATTTCTTTTCCTCAACCTTGCCGGTCTGAAGATCGATTTGGAGTTTTTTGGAGCCTTTTTGGCTCGGAATGTTGACGAGGAGTTTATCTTCGGTTTGTTCTACCTCGATCCAGCGAACCCATTTCCCTGTTTTATCGTCGAATTTATGGGTTTCGGCATCCTTGACTTTAGTGAGGAATTCTTTCAATTCAGGGAGTGTCCGAAACGTATATTCGCCTTTTTCGCTAACCGCTTTGTAGGGTCGTAAAGCAATGGTATCGGCTACTGCGTCACCCCCTTTTGCTGGATAAGCGAGGTCATGAAGGGTGACCATGCGATTTCGTTCGGAAAACTCCAATACACAGGTCAACCGTAGTTTTCCCATCTCACCGAATCCTGCTTTCCCTGCTAAATTTCGGCAAGTTGATAATATTTCTGAGGATTCGATAACCCCGTAAGATAACCAAAGATTAGCAATATCGCTGATATCGGCAGCTTGTTCGCCCCAAACAATTACTGCTCGTCCTCGTGGTTGGGTAAAGCCATCACCTAAAATTGCGCTAACTGTTTTCTGGAAATCTGTCGGATTGGTACTTTCTGCAATACGGATATGAATTGTGGCTGAAACGATTTGACCACCAGCACTTTTTGCGCCACGAATCATCTCCCATGCTTTTTCTTGTGCGATGACTTGTTTCATTGGTATTTTCCCCGCTTTGGTTTACATCAAAGACAGGCAGTTAAACTTTCCGTATCTAAACAAAAGAATTAAGGGATATCAAGGAGGATTGAGGAAAGAACAATAACACACCTTTAAAAACAATACTGACTCACCCCCGAGTTGGACCACCAATGTCATCTCGCACTGGCCGGATAAGAAGTCTAGTTCGATTAGTCACGAGGCTACGCCGATCTGGCAGAGTCGCATTTCTCATTGATGGTCCTAACGTCCTTCGTCGCGAATTTGCAATCCGCTTAGATGATCTCAAAGACCAAATCGGTGCTCTGGGAAAAATTGGCGTGGCAAAGGTCTACTTAAACGAAAGAGCAAGTACCAAATTATTGGAAGCCATCTCCAATAGCGGATTTACACCGGTTGTGACCACATCAGATGTTCATCTACATATGACCATCGATGCGATGGACCTAATCTTAGGTGATAGCGCTAAGCTCTTGGTAATATTCAGCCGTCATGCCAGAACCGCCCCAATTCTTCGGCGTGCCCGAGAACACGGCCTTGAAACCATAGCCATAGGATTTGAACCCGGATTCAGTGTTGCTGTGCAAAACGCAGCAGACCAAGTATTAAGGATTGATCGTCCTTTAGAAATTCAAATTCAAGAAATGAAAGGAAAAAAGAAGAAGGATAAAAAACAAGACGACGAGGATGACTGGGACTTAGACGATTGATATTATCTCAACCTAAAGTTGGATCTCTTTCAAAGGTTGTAAATATTTCAGTAAGAAGAACTTTAGGTGAGAAGGTCACGAATTTCTTCATTGGCTAGAGGAGTAAATACTCGTTTCTCGGTGTCCACAATCGAGATTTCCATGGCTTCTTCATCGAGTTTTTCTTCTACGACTTGCCTCAGGGTATCAATGCAGAGTTTAACTGCCGCAGGCATCAGCTTAATTGATGGCTTGTAATGTTTTGCTAAATATTCCCGAGCGGCTTCAGAGTTATAACCAATTGCTGTAGCTCGCCAGCTCCAATAAGATCCAGAGGGATCGGTGGTAAAAATTTGGGGACCCTGCGAGTCAACCCCTGCAATTAGTAAGGAAACCCCAAAGGGACGAATGCCGCCAACCTGTGTGTAGTTCTGTTTTAGATCACAGACCTTTTTGGTAAGTACTTCGACATCGATTGGTTCGCCGTAGGTGATTTGGTTGATCTGACTTTGAACACGCGCAAAATCTACGAGAACGCGAGCATCGGCATGTAGGCCGGCAATAGCGCATCCAATATGTTTGTCTACCACGTAGATTTTCTGGATTTGCTCTAAGTCCATCAGGGGAGAGGTGGCTTCTTTGTGAACCCCAATCACTGCACCATTGGCAGCTTTCACACCAATTGCGGTCTTGCCCCGACGAACCGCTTCCAGCGCATACTCAACTTGGTATAATCGACCTTCCGGACTGAAAATGGTAATTGCACGGTCATAGGCTAGACTTCTTTCCATCATTGCAGTTCGACCTCTGGTAGAAGCACGTTCACTGTGCGGAGTTATAAAAGTTTGTCTCTATCATCAATGAACCGGTCTCTACTTGATTATCTTTTCGAAAAACTAGCTGGTCACCAGTTTCACATTTCTTTGTAAAGGGACAGACCTAGTTGGATTTGATAAAAGGTCTGAACTTAATCGAATAAAAAGAGGTACATGGGATAAAGCCCCTGTGAGAGAAAAAAACTTCATCCCATAGGTAAGAGGATTACCTCATCCCTACCTTTTGAGAAAAGGTGCGATGAGGAACTTGATTAGCCTTACCGCAACAAGGAGGAAACCTTGTCCATTTTTACCCCGCATGGAACATCTCCTCACTAGCTATGAGCTGGGAAATGGCGACTTTTATTTGTTATCGGTTGGTTTTTCACTTGAAAAAGTGCATTCAGGAAGGCGCAATCCCACCCAAAACGCGATTTTTAAGGCGCCAAAGCGTTTTCTGGATGGAGTCATTATGACATCTTTTACCAAATCTAAAGGATTTGAAAACTCTTCTTTTCTTTTTATAGAAATAGACTACGAATGCCACGATTATAGAATAAAAAAAGAAGATTTTTAATAGAATAGCTAGGGAGGGAATTTTTTTCGAACAAACATTCTACAGCCCCTCAACCTTACTAAGACATCTTTTTAATTTGTAAACCTCAGTCGTAGCCAGCGAATTATCAAATTAGTATCTGTCCCCAGCCTTGTATCTGAATTAATAGGAATTCGTATCTTTCTGATGAAACGTAATGCTTTTACTGGAGAGGAACACCCGTGCCCATTACTGGATGTGTAGTTCATTATGGCACGAACGCGAGTTATTATAATGGGTGCAGCAGGCCGTGATTTTCATAATTTCAATGTCTATTTCCGAGATAACGAAGAATATGAAGTAGTTGCTTTTACTGCAACACAAATCCCTGGTATCGAAGATCGGATTTATCCTCCTGTTCTTGCGGGGAAACTTTATCCAAAGGGAATTCCGATTTATCCTGAGGAGATTCTACCGGCTCTGGTAAAAGAGCATGATATTGAGCAGGTCATCTTTGCCTATAGTGACGTGGCTCATCTTGATGTAATGCATTTAGCGTCTTGGGTCCACTCGATAGGTGCAGATTTTCGATTAATGGGTCCCACTACGACGATGTTGAAAAGTAAGAAGCCAGTCGTAGCGATTTGTGCTGTTCGAACGGGTGCTGGAAAAAGTCAAACGAGCCGGCGAGTTGTTGAGATTCTCAGAAAGAAAGGATTGAAAGTGGTTGTGATTCGTCACCCCATGCCATACGGTGATTTAGCGGAGCAGGTATGCCAACGGTTTGAAACCCTTGCGGACCTCAAGAAATACAAAACCACCATCGAAGAGATGGAAGAATATGAGCCTCACCTAGACCGAGGTGCAGTGGTTTACGCGGGCGTCGATTATGGAAAAATCCTTGAAGAAGCTGAAAAGGAAGCCGATGTGATTGTCTTTGACGGGGGTAACAATGACTTTCCATTCTATGTAGCTGATATTCATATTGTAATTGCTGATCCCCATCGTGCAGGTCATGAAGTCATGTACCATCCAGGTGAGACCAATTTGCGCATGGCAGATGTAGTTATTATCAACAAGATCGATACTGCTGAACCCGAATGCGTAGAACAAGTCCGACGAACCATCCGGGCGGTAAATCCACGCGCCATAATCATTGATGCCGCTTCGCCCCTTTTTGTTGACAACCCTGAAGCGATTCGTGGCAAACGTGCTCTAGTCATCGAAGATGGTCCTACCTTGACGCATGGTGAAATGGAAATCGGTGCAGGATGGGTCGCCGCAGATAAGTTTGGTGCTGCCGAAATCATCGATCCACGCCCCTTTGCGGTGGGATCGATTAAAAGAACCTTTGAGAAGTACGGCCACCTGAGTGAAATTCTCCCCGCTATGGGTTATGGGGCAGAACAGGTCAAAGAGCTGGAGAAGACCATTAATGCAGTCGATGCAGAAGTGGTGGTCATAGGTACCCCTATTGATTTGGGGCGCGTCGTCAAAATTAACAAACCTTCAGTTCGAGTGCGCTATGAGCTCCAAGAAATCGGGAAACCCAC
>JABXGS010000023.1 GCA_016550425.1 archaeon | reverse complement strand
GGTCTTGATGCTGCGATGATAATACAGCCTGCTCATACAAACAATCTCTTTGATCTTTACATCCAAGAACTCATTTGTAAACCGCGCTAGGAAACAGTCAAAACTCCTGAAAACGAGTACAAATAGTGTTGATAGACATGCCCTCTGGTTTGGGTCACTCTTCCTTGGCAAATCTTTTTTCTACAGCCTCCAGACGACGAGGTGAAGTAACGGAGGGCGCCCAGCGTGGAAAAACCACAGCCCTAATCGTCTGCGCCAATCAACGGAAGGCCTACCCTATCATTCATTCTCTAAAAAAGATGAAATACCTGACAATTGGCGCCTTTCATGCATGGCGTTCACCAGTTTTTTCACGGTACCTCGATCGCCGCTATAAAATTGCCAACCCCTATGAAAACGAAAAAGCCTACATTACTCATATTCGGCAACTGATGGACCAATATGATCCAATTGTGGTGCCTGTTGGGTTTATCGATGCGATGCTATTATCAAACCATCGCAAATCGCTGGGGAAGAAAGGGCTTCTTCTTGTCCCCAATCATGTTGCAATAAAGAAAGCTGCGGATAAAGCTACTTTAGCGCAACTCTGCCATACAACAGGGGTTAAGTATCCATCCACCCAAAAGATCGACAAACGTTCATGGAAAAAGACACTCAAAGAACTCGGATTGCCCCTTGTGGTGAAGGGCACCTCTGATGCTGCCCGACCACAATATATCTTTCATGCTGCTGACCTCGAGCGGATTATTAAATCTCGAACCGGGTCCTTGATTGCGCAGCAATTTATTCCTGGCTCTGGGGCTGGCTACTTTTCTGTCTCACAAACTGGACATATACTTGCTGAATATGCACACCGCCGTGTTGTTGAAACAAAACCAAGTGGAGGTCCCAGCCTCGTTGCCTGCCACGAGCATGACACCACTCTCTTTGACTTGGGACGGAAAATTACTTCATCTCTGAATTGGTCTGGCGTGCTCATGGTAGAATTCAGGAAACATGAAGAGACTGGTGAATTTTACTTGATTGAGGTGAACCCGAAGTTTTGGGGGAGCCTAGAACTTGCCACAGCCTGGGGCCTCGATTTTCCTCAATACTTGCTACATAGCCAAGAATACACTTGGACACCTTCCCCTGAAGCTCCAGAATATCCGATTTTCCATGAAATGGGAACTCGGGGTTGTTTTTCTTGGCTTCTTCCGGGATTCAGTGCCTATTTTCGCACTAATCCGCAAGTGTGGCTTCGGATGCTCTGGTACGCCTTTCGACGGAATCAGCGTACTGACATTCATCTCCGCGATCCACCAGAGCTGCTGTACGGCATAATTTCAAGATTCCTCAACATGCTTCGACCCCAAGCAGGTCACTCCAAGAAGATTCTTCGCACCCAATATAATCAAACCATCCATGACCTTCAGCGGCGCTTGTTTCACGAACCAATCCGAGCTTTAATTTTTGATCTGGACGGAACCCTAGCCAATTTAAAGGTGAATTGGAGAGAAGTCCGACAGATGCTTCTCCTGCAAGGCTTAATCGATCCCCACGAAGCCTCTGTTATGATTAATCTTTACCGTGCTCAACAACGGGATTCGGACCATTTTGCGAAAATAAGCCATATTGTTGAAACCTATGAGGAACAATCTATAGCAAAACTCCCCAAGAACAAGGCAATGGCACAAGGCTTCCACACAATCCGCCAATACAAAATAAAAACTGCTATTATATCCAAACAAACCTCTCGCAATATTCGCACCGCAATCACCCGCCTTGGGCTCGAAGGCACTATCGATTTCATCGTGGGCCGCGAACACGGGATGCAACGAACCCACCAAGTTCTCCAAGCACTCCAAGCAATACAGTCTAAACCAATCAGCACTTGTCTTGTTGGTGATACTCTAACCGACGTCGTCACGGCAGCGAATCTTCAAATAAAACCTATTGCCATTACAACTAACCCCTATCGATTTCAACAATTCATCGAACTCGGAGTTCCCTGTTTCACAAAGGTACACGACTTTCTCCGAATCGTCGAAAAACGCTACAAAAAATAAAACTCGTACGAAGGTGATGAAACTTTGAAAATCGTCCTCACTCACGACGCAGATTCCGTTCACAAACCCATTGAGCACATCCGTGCACGACGTGACCGTTTCACCGAAAAAGATCTAAAAGCTGCTGAAAAAGGCGCTCTCAATCTATACAATAACATCAGTGACATTGTCCAGCTTGAAACAGAACTCGGTTTCCGCTCCACCTTCTTTATCCCCACTTTCCTCTTCAACCTCTATTCCATTGCAGACACCTTGAAAGCCATTCAGCGTGAAGGCATCGAACTCCAGCTCCACTACGTTCATGAAGATCACCCTCAATTCAAAGGCCTCTTCAACATGCAGAAAGCCTTCTTTTCGGACCTGATTGGTCCAGTTCAAGGGGTACGTTGTCATAATCTCTGGGTAACCTCCACTCTTCTTGAACTCTTCAAACAAGAATTGGTGATCTATGACTCTTCCTATCGTGGCGAAACCGTGGAACAAGTGGACCCCTATCGTCTTGAAAACGGATTAATCGAGATTCCTATCGGGATCATGGACACTGACCTCTTCGGTCGGCTTCACCTCACTGAAAATGAGGCATGGAAATACATCCTCAAAGACCTCAACGATGCCAAAGTGCATCGTACACAATACTATTCCTTCCTCTTCCATCAGGAATCATTTCGCATGAAGGGGGGCCGTTTATACTCGAAACTCCTTAAACACCTCGCTGACGAAGGCTATGAGTGCATCCGCTGCTGTGATGTTCCTCTCGTGAAAGAAGCCCTCAAAACCATCTAGCGATTCTAATCTTATTGGATATCAATAGTTAGATACTCGATATCCCAAGGATAGTAGGTTACTAGCTCCATCCCATCTTCTGTAATGAATATGGTATCAGAATGACGAAACCCGCCTACTGTTCGATCATATATTCCTGGCTCAACGGTGAAGACCATTCCTGGTTCCATTATGGTTTTCATTCCATGATCCAGAAATGGTTTTTCATGGCCCTCCAATCCGATGGAATGTCCGGTATGGTGTTGCACTAAACTCATCACTCCATTTTGCTTAAACACGGTACGTGTAGCCTTATCAACGACTGAACAGGGCTTCCCTGGAGCAAAGGCAGCAAAAGCGGCTTGCTGCGCTTCCATCATAATATCAAAAAATTTTCGTTGCTTGGTGTTGGGCTTTCCCAGAAACATCGTTCGTTCCAGTTCCGCATAATATCCTGCCACGTTCGATGTAGCACCGGTCACCAGCGTATCCCCAGCCTTGAAAACTGTAAACCGCGTCAACGCATGCGGTATCGCCGAATAGGTTCCAATCTGACCACGATAACCTGCCCGGACAGGTAATCCTCCAATCGCAAAGGGTCGATACGCAATTCCCAAAGCCTTTCCCATTGCCATGGATGCCTCAAGAGATGCTGCCGTTGAAACTTCTACTTCATTTAATCCTGGTTGAGTTTTATCTTGGAGTAATTGGTGAGCAAGATTTGCCCACATCGCTGATTCCCG
>JABXGS010000143.1 GCA_016550425.1 archaeon | reverse complement strand
ATCTCACCTTGATTATTCTTCCTGGTCCTAGCCAGCTTGATCCAGTAACGAGGGGTCCCCTTCAAGGAATTGGTACATACCAGGTGAAATACGAAAGTACCGCCGGAACGTTTACTGTTCGGGTACATTATACAACAGCCGCGGGCGGTAATATCACGGGTGCAGATGTTACCTACCTTCTTGTTGGAGCAATTGGAATCAACGGGACTATGACACCACTAAGCGGTTATCCAGGATATTACACAGTGACTTTGCTTATACCAAGTACTCCAAAAATTTACTCAATTCAAATCACTGCGATATTTCCAAATGTAGCCCAAGGAGCTTTGAGTTATACGCTGGATGTAAGATTCACTCCTGCTGAACTAATTGTAACAAATACGTCAATGGATGTCATGTATGGTGAAACTTTCTTGCTTCTTTTGAGGATGAGAGAAACGATTTCACCTTACAATTATGTTGGAGGTGCATACATCAGAGCATTATGGGCAGGCTTCAATAGTTCTACTGATGTATGGCTTGATTATGGTGCAATTAACGGGAGCCAATATTACTACTATTTCTTTATAGCAAATCGTACTTCGGGTCGTTGGTCAATTACCTTCGACTGGTTACCAATTGGAGAGGCATACCAGGTGGATCCAATTAGTGTAACAATCACAATTATGGAGCGTGCGACAGCTATTCCTGTTATTGATAGTGTTCTTTCATTTTATCAAGAATCTAATCGAAGTGTTTCCATTATTGAGATGGCAGTCCCGATAGGTGACATTCTTTACATATACTTAAATTGGACTGCTCCAGATGGCTCTCCTGTTCTCGGAGGGGGAGGTGGAGCTACAATTGGGTATCTAAGTGAACCAATTATTTTCGATGAGATATTAGGGTTATACGTTCTCGAAGTCAATTGTACTAAATATGGACTTGGATTACACAATTTCAGAATCCAGCTAACAGCTGAAAACTATGAAACTAATTACTTATCCGCAGCTTTCACTGTAACAGAAATCCCCATGGAACTCACCATAATTGAATTTACAGGTGTTATTACGAATCCAGATGGCAGTCGACTCACATATATTGGTGAAGAATTCCAGCTACGGATTTTGGTTAATGATACTTGGCATGGCAACCCTGTTGAAGGAGTTACCCTATTCATTCCGGAAGCCCTTGCTAGTTACGATGAACTTGGCGATGGATACTATCTCATAACAGGTATCAAAAATACCCTTGGTGATATAACCATCAATTTTGAAGTTACAGCTACAAAGGAGGAACCATTCCCACATGCTACAATCGTTCCAATTAGCTTTTCATTTACAATTGTACAACATCCCACATTTACTCTAATCACAATAGGAGGTTCAATTGGAGCAGTCATCCTGATCTTTGCACTTATGGGCTGGTTACTTTGGTCCCGTGTTTACTCGATTCCTTGGGAAGTTCGACGGATGCGAAAACTCGCAAAAACCGTCGAGAAAGAAGAAGGCTTTGCACTAACAAAGAAAGATCAAAAACATTTCCATGACCGAGGAGTTGTAATTGAAGAAAAAGTCGATACAGCGATGACGACAATCGGTGTAGCAATGACTCCAGCCATGATTCCAACAATTGCGGAAGTCGAAGAGGTCACTGCTACCGAAGAGGATATCATGGCAGAACTTAGTAAGATTCCAGGATTAGGGGCAGAAGAAAAGGCGGTCTTAGCTGAAGAAATGCGCAAGATTCCTCGGAAGGATCGGATTTGGTTCTTGGATGACTTGCGTCGGCAAATGGGTCAACGTCGGATGGACTTTTTAACTCAGAGAGAAAGACCAGCTGAAACGGAACCAACACCTGAGGTTGATGAACCTATTCCACCTGAAGAAACTCCAACTGAACCCAAGACTCCAGCTCTGGAAGAGGTGAAGCCAAAAGAGCCTCCACCCTCGAAGGCGCTTACTGAAGATCGGACTGCACCGACGGTGCTGCCACCTGACTTGCAACCAATTCCCTCCGCGCCAGCTAAAGTTATTGCGGAGATTCGACGTGAGTTGAGTAAGATTCCGGGGCTGTCAGATGTAGAGAAGGACGCTTTGGTCGATCATCTGCAGTATTTGAGCAAAGAGGAACGCCAGGCCACGTATCGCTCCCTGCGTATGTCCGCAAATAGTGATGAGTAGTGAGTTTCGTCTGGTTCAGGCTGACGCTAAATGATCACTAGGTACAGTGTTGTTTGCACCACTGAGCATATCGAGTCATGATACCGAGTGTACGAGCGGCTCGCTCCGGCATTGTGTAGACTGGAATTCCTGCATCTTGTATAGTGCGAATTGCTGAATCTTGCCTATCTTGTGTAGAGGAAATTAAAACAGGTTTACCGTATTGCTGAGTCGTTTGGATGAGTTGGTTTGCGGCATCGCCGAACTCGTTTTGCATGATAGTGATAGCTTCTTGTGAGACATCGGGGCTGTGGCGAAATTGATCCATGAGATCAGGCCCGAAGAAGCCATGGACGAGAAGGGAGTCGACATTATCCAAGGCGAGAAGGATGTCTGCACATTGTGAGAAGATGCGCATATTGATGGTAAATGTACTATCGACAGGATTTCCTGTTACTGCGGTGGGTGGTAAGAAACTGTGTAGCTGTTTCTGCACAGTCGGCGGTAATGCGGGAACGGTGAGACCTTCTTCGGCGCAGACATCGGTAAGGGATACGCCGGGTCCACCGGAGTTAGTGAGAATGGCGACGTTTTTGCCTTGAGGAAAGGGTTGGTGGGCAAGTGCCATAGCCCAGTCAAAAAGGTCTTCGAGGCTCTGACCCACAATGACGCCTGCTTGACGCATGGCTCCTTGGAACACTTCATTGTCACCTGCAAGTGCACCTGTGTGGGAGGTGGCTGCTCGTTGTCCTTGGCTAGTTCGACCAACTTTCATAAGGAGTATGGGCTTTTTCGGAGTAATCGCCTTAGCTGCTTGAAGAAAGCGGGGACCATCGTTAAAACCTTCGATATACAGGATGATTACTCGGGTTTCCGGATCAGTGGCAAGGAGTTGGATGTAGTCAGTGCAAGTGAGAACTGCTTCATTGCCGGTGCTGATGACGGTGCTGAGTCCAAGTCCCCAGCGTTCAACGGAGAGGAAGTTTTGGGCAGCAAATGCGCCACTTTGGGAGACAAAAGCGACCGGCCCCTTTGGGGGGAAGTAAGGCATGGAGGTAAGGTTGAGTTTGAGGGCGGGGCGGCTGATGCCGACGCAGTTGGGGCCGACGAGGTTGAAGTGGTGGCGCTTGGCGATGGCTTTGATTTCTTCTTCGGCGACTTGGCCGTCGGGTCCGACTTCGCGGTAGCCGGCGGTGACGAGGATGATGTTTTTGATCTTGGCTTGGGCGCATTGGTCAAGGATTTCGGGGACAGCGGTTTTGGGTACGATGATGGAGGCAACATCGGGTGTGGGGCAGTCCAGGATGCTGGGATAGGCTTTGTAGCCATGAACATTGTCAGCGTTGGGGTTGATGGGGTAGACATCGCCTTCGTAGCCACCGGAGCGGACGTTGAAGGTGATGAGCGATCCCATCTTGGTGATGTTGGTAGAAGCGCCGACGATGGCGATGGATTTAGGGTTCAGTAGTCGTTCCATGACCGTAGCTCCAAATAGAGTATTGGAATAGGGGGTAGTGTGTTCCCATAAGGTTTCTGCCTGTTAGGGAAATCAAAAACACTTTAAGCGACTTGATAGAGTAGCTGCTACCACAGAACCTGCCATATGGAGGGTATCCTATGACCACAGAAAAAGTTGAGATTGTAAAAGGTGTCTATTGGGTAGGTGCGATTGACTGGATGCTCCGAGACTTCCATGGCCTCTGGACGCCAAAAGGTGGCACCTATAACGCTTATTTGATTAATGACGAAAAAGTCACCCTCATTGATACGGTGGCTCCTAACTTTACTGAGGAGCTCTTGGACCGTATCCGCACGATTATTGACCCCGCAAAAATTGATTATATCATTTGTCAGCACGCTGAGCCTGACCACTCCACAGCCTACAAAGATTTACTGGATGTTATGCCGAAGGCCAAAATCATCACTTCTGAGAAAGGTGCTGAATTTATGAAAGAAAGCTATCCGGGCGTCGAGTTTCCTTTTGAAATTGTGGAGGACGGTGGCAGCCTAAGCTTAGGTAAACGGTCCTTGACCTTCGTGAAAATTCCCATGGTCCATTGGCCGGATACCATGATCAGCTATATGCCTGAGGAACAGCTAGTGTTCAGTAATGATGCTTTTGGCATGCAGATTGCCACACCCTACCGGTTTGCCGATCAAATTGAAGATTGGTATGAACCGCTCCGGGCCTATTACAGCTACATCGTACGATTCCACGCAAAGTCTGTGTTAAATGCCTTTAAGAAAGTGGAAGGAGTCCCCATCAAGATTATCTGCCCTTCGCATGGACCGATTTGGCGAAAGAACATTGACCAAATTACTGAGATCTATCATCGTTGGTCCAGTAATCCTGAACAGGAACAGGCTGTAGTGGTTTATTCAACAATTTGGAAGAGTACTAAACGTATGGCAGAAGCCATTCGTGAAGGCATTGCCAGCGTCGGTGTTCCTGCTGAAATCTATGAT
This sequence comes from archaeon, assembly GCA_016550425.1. Next base: position 3,597 of record JABXGS010000143.1, on the reverse strand, counting down.
CTTGAACGAGAATACCACAGCCGTGTTCAAGGGGCTGCTATGGAAGCGAAAGCCATTGTGGTTGGTGCCATGACGTATAACATCGATCCGTACTATCCCACAGCTGCGTTCATGCCATATATCAAACATCTTCGCCCCACTAACAAAATCGGTGCGGCCTTCGGGTCATATGGTTGGGGTGGTGGTGCGACGCGGGTTCTCACCGAGCAATTGAAGGAATTCAAATTTGGTGAAGTGATGGATCCATTAGATGTGCGGTTTCGTCCTAGCGAGGAAGATTTAAAGCGCTGCTTTGAATATGGACAAGAAATTGGACGTAAGGTCAAAGCTGCGTTCAGCTAGATTTAGCATTTTGTATCTTTCCAATCTTTGGAGTATTCACCCACGCATGTAGGAGGATTCGATTCCGTTCTGTCTAATCCGATACGATTAACCGATTGCCGAAATAGTAAAACTACGAAGCGGAAGATTGAAAAGCCGATACATAGCGGAGTGCGATATCTCACGCAACCAAAAACGCCAGGAGACAAAGAGTGCCATGCCAGAAGTTGGAATATTAGGTTATGGCGGATACATTCCCAAGTATCGCATTAAAGTGGAAGAAATCGCCCGAGTCTGGGGAAAAGATGGAGCAGCTATCGGAAAAGGGCTCGGATTAATTGAAAAGAGTGTACCTGGACTCGATGAGGACACGACTACGATTTCAGTTGAAGCCGCTCGGAACGCTTTGAAATGTGCTCAAATCGATCCAACTCGAATCGGGGCAGTTTATGTGGGCTCCGAATCCCATGTGTATGCTACAAAACCCACCGGAACCGTCGTCGCGGAGGCGATTAACGCTCCAAACAGTCTTCAATGTGCTGATTTTTCCTTTGCTTGTAAAGCTGGAACCGCAGCCATGCAAGTTTGCATCGGCTTGGTCAAGTCCCAGGAAGTGGATGTCGGGTTAGCGATTGGGGCTGATACGGCTCAAGCTAAGCCTGGCGATGCCCTTGAATACGCTGCAGCCGCAGGTGGAGCGGCGTTTCTTATTGGCAAGGATGAGGAAATGGTCGCCTGTTTTGATGGAACTTATTCGTATACCAGTGACACTCCTGACTTTTGGCGCCGGGAAGGCACTGATTTCCCAGAGCACGGGTCCAGGTTCACCGGTAAACCCGCCTATTTCCGCCATGTCCAACAAGCTGCTATGGGTCTCTTTGAAAAAATGGGAACCAAAGCTAATGATTATGATTATGGTGTATTCCATTCGCCGAATGGCAAATTTCCGCGGCGAGCCGCAAAACAACTTGGATTCAAAGACGACCAGATACAGCCTTCCTTAGTTGTGGATTATGTGGGGAATACCTATGCTGGGAGTTCACCCTTAGGGTTGGCTGCTACTCTCGATGTGGCGAAATCTGGCGATAAAATCCTCGTTGTGTCGTATGGGTCAGGTGCAGGGAGTGACGCGTTTCATATTGAGGTAATGAAATCCATTAAAGAAAAACGCAAGCGTAAACCCATGGTGCAAGATTACATTAACGATAAGGTCTACATTGACTACGCTCAATATGCGAAGCATCGTCGCACCATCAAAGTGGAGTGAAAATTATGTCGAAAGAAATTCCAGTAAAAGATCGTGTTGCAATTATCGGTATTGGTCAAACTGCCTTTGGGGAACAGTGGGACCGAAGTATTCGCCGAATCTCATTAACGGCTGCCACTGCCTGTCTAGCTGATGCCGGAGTCAGTGGTGACGACATTGATTGCTTATATGTCAGTAACACATCGACAAGTTCGTTCATCCAGCAAGAACATCAAGCTGTCATGGCTGCGGACTCTGGTGGACTTCTCCCCATCGCCTCCACTGAAGTCGAAGCAGCCTGTGCAAGTGGAGGAGTGGCTGTTCGTCATGCATACCTAGCAGTCAAATCTGGGGAACACAAAGTTGCAATGGTCATTGGCTGCGAAAAAATGAGCGATATCTCTGAACCAGCCATTGCAGACACACTGATGAGTGCGGCAGACCGTGAATGGGAGGGACAAATTGGGGCCACTTTCCCAGCCCTCTTTGCACTCCTCGCCCGTCGTCACATGCATCATTATGGGACAACTGAAGAACAGCTTGCTGCCCCCGCAGTGAAAGCTCATGCGAATGCCGTAGATAATCCCTATGCTCAATTTCGTTTCAAAATAAGTACTGACCAAGTGCTTCGGGGACCCATTGTTGCAGATCCCTTGCATATGCTCCATTGTGCGCCTATCTCTGATGGTGCTGCAGCAGCAATTATTATTCGAGGAGATCTGGTTGAGAAATTTGAAGGAGATCCCATTTGGATTGATGCATCCACTCAAGCCTCTGATACACTTGCAATCCATGACCGACCACACATCACGACATTTCGTGCAGTGAAAAGTGTAGCAAAACAAGCTTATGACAAATTGAAGATGAAACCGGAGGACGTCGAAATCGCAGAGCTCCACGATTCATTCAGCATCAGCGAAATCATATCCGTTGAGGACCTTGGTTTTGTTGAGAAGGGTGAAGGAGGAAAAAGGATTGCGGATGGATTCTTTGACAAGAAAGGGCAAATTCCTACTAATGTCAGTGGTGGTCTCAAAGCCAAAGGTCACCCTGTCGGGGCAACTGGTATCGCTCAAGTTTGTGAAATTGTTGAACAACTCCGTGGAACCGCAGGTAAACGCCAGGTGAAAGGCGTTAAACGCGGAATTACGCTGAATCTCGGAGGCACCGGCTCCACTGCTGTGCTTCATGTCCTGAATCGCGAATAAGAGAAGGTGAATGAGATATGTCAGAGCAAAGTGTTCCAATGTTATGGCGGCGAATCAAAAACGTTTACAATCTTGTTGGTCGACACTGTCGAACATGTGGCACGAAATATTTCCCGCCCATCCCTTTATGTCCGAAATGCCGAAGAAAAACCGATTTTGTTGATACGCAATTCTCTGGACTAGGAAAAATCTACTCATACACGATTATTCACGATCCACCAACGGGGTTCAAAGATTTAGCCCCATATGCTATTGCACTGGTCCGACTTGATGAAGGACCTCTCGTTCTTTCGCAAATCGTGGATGTAGATTTCGAGCAACTGAAGATTGGTCTGAGCGTCCAGGTGGTCTTTCGCCGTATTGGTGAAGCCGGACGAACGGGAGTCCTTCGCTATGCCTACAAATTCCGTCCGCTTCCTGAGTATGCCACAGGCCATATCATCGCATCTGTTGAAGGTGAAGAGGGTGTTGTTCACCTTGAGGTTCCCATGAAAGAACGAAAACGCCGATCTGTACGACGAGTCATTGAAGAGACTTATGAGCACGCGAAACGTCGGCTTCGCCGTCAGAAGAAAGAAAACAGCACTGAAAACAAGATCGACAAATAAATAGATAGCCTGTTTCATTAGTTACTGATGTCATTTCAGGATTCTGTCGATAGTTCTGGAACCACGCATTTTATAAGACCCAATGGAAAGGAGTTCGCCTCAGCAGTCACAAAATGTATGAGACTGGGCGTCCCTTGGGGGCTATTGTGTGTCAAGTCAACGCAAAGTGTTTACCTGCAAAACCATCACCATCATTCTGATTTGTTCCTTGATT
>JABXGS010000142.1 GCA_016550425.1 archaeon | reverse complement strand
GGCTGTGATTCCTGTGCCAAACAATGCTGCGCCGCACACCATGGCGTAGCCATACCCAAAAAGCCAGAAGAATTGGAATAACTCCAACCCCCTCATGATGGCTAATACCATTGTGGGAATAAGACTGATCGGTAAGGCAATGAGGAATGCTATTACCAGTCGAGCCTTAACAAACCGTGACGTCCCCCGTGGAACTGCTTGGATCATCCAAAGCTGATCCTTGCTTTCGAGAAACGAAGATCCAGAAAAAGCCATGATGCCCATAATTGCCAGACCAAACCCGGTTATTGGTAAAAGAGAGTCCAAGGTTATCGGAGAATAGTGTCCGTATACAAGAATCACAAGAAACGGCAGAAGCACTGATAGGGTAAGTGCCATCGCGATTTTAGAAAGGTTCTGAACTTGTCGGAAGAAGGTCTTAAAACTGGTCACTACTAGGGACCCAAAGGAACTAGGACTGATTTTTCGCAGACCCCGTAGAAGGATGTTTTCACGCTTCACAGTTCTCACAGTTTCGGTTCGTGCCCCTAGCGTGTATGTAAAGAGCCGTTCAGCGGATAGGAGGCCAATACCAATACTCACCACACCGAAGACCAGCACTAGTAGCCCATTTGTGAGCAAATCGAATTGCAGGACATTCTGAAAGTGCGCGATTTGTGATGCTGTAATGTTAATGCCATTGAAGGTGATAGCGAGCCAGCTAACGAGGTCAGCACTCCAGGTAAAGGGGAACACCAAGAAGACATTTAGCCCCAAGATCATGGAGAACTGAGTAGCGAAGAGCTGTAGACCCAATACTGGAATAATCGCTATCAAACCCATTAGCAGGGCGAGGGCTTTGGCGATATCGTTACCGCGTGAGGAATCACCTAATTTTGCTTGAAGAGCCGCACAAATGATGTTGGACAGCCAAATAATTGTCAGCACCATCAGTGTAAGGGTACTATAGATTAGTAGCTGCCCTAGAAGCGAGACCTGAAGGGCAAGTAGAAAAGGTGAGAGTAAGAGTGGTGCAAAAACAAGGACGTACAACGTATAGTTAGGTATCTTTCCAAGAAAGGTTCCAACAAGGATATCACGGGTTTTGACGTTACTGGCAAGGAGAATCTCCCATTGCCCAATCTTAATCTCTGATAGTGCCTGACTCAAGGGGAGAATAAGGAGGAGCATCCACAGTAATAGCATCACTACACGCATCAGCCCCGGTAACATGACTTGGAGTATTACACGAATTGGAGTTATAGGAGTAAGGAACTCTATCACGAGCTCCACTACTAATGGGGCAAAATAAACTGCCCAGAGCAATCCAAGGCTAAGTACTAGGCCCATGAAGAGTTTCCGATGGCCCTTGAATCTTGCAGTCAAGACGAAGAATTCCGCCTTCGCGATCTGAAGCCATTTATAAACCATCTCTGCTACCTCCATGTAAGTAAGGTTTGGCGGTCGACCTTGCCACCGATGATTTTGAGATAGGCTTCTTCAAGATCCCGCGTTTTTGTTGATTCAATTATTTGCTGGGGTGAATCAACGATCACTAATTGCCCTTCATTGATAATACCAATTACATCACACACGTCCTCAGCGAAGCTGGTAATGTGTGTGCAGATGAAAAAGCTCGTTTCATTTTCCTCGGCCAGAAGGAGTATCAAATCCTTTACTAGGGCTGAAGCCGCGGGGTCAAGACGTGACGTTGGTTCATCCAAAAACACGAGTTGCGGATCGTGCAGTAACGTCGAAGCCATGAGAACCTTCTGCTTCATCCCAGATGAATAAGATTCAAGTAAATCATCTTGGCGACCTTCCAGTCCCAGAATGGCAAGAAGGCGGTCAATCCGTTGATGAAGCGAGTCTCCATTGCGACCATTGAGTGCTCCGATAAACTCGAGGAACTCCACAGCAGAAAGCTTGGAATAGAGGCCAGGCGTTTCGGGCAGAAGGCCCGTTACAGCCTTGATCGAATTACGCTGGGTAGATACGTCATATCCACAGACCGTGCCAGTGCCACTTGTCTGTTTTAAGAGCCCTGAGAGAATGCGAACCGTCGTGGTCTTCCCAGCTCCATTCGGACCTAAAAAACCAAACCGACTACCCGATTTCACTTCTAAATCGAGCTCTTTGACCGCCTGAACAGACCCAAAGGTCTTCGTCAACCCTTCGGTTTTGATACAGATGCGGTTGTTCACCATCTATCACCGAAGGAGGAGAGAACTCGGTTTAATATAAGCAGCTGTGGATTAATTCTCCATAGGTATAAACATTCCAAATAAGTCTTCAGAAACCAGGAAAATAGCGTATAATGCAGAGGGAAACAATCGCCTCCAACCTCCCGATAGGTCAAGTTAATTCAATGAACCATTTTTTCCAGTTGTATTTTGATCCCTTGGGCTTTGATCACAATTACTATTGGCTTCTCCTGCACGATGGATGGCAAATTTAAGTGCGAGGGGTCCAGAGATTTGGAAAATAAGCGTTGATATCCCAATAACACCGACGATGAGAAAAGCGTAATTTGGAAATCCTAACTGATTTAGTCGATCCGCGATTACCACGCTCAACCCTACTGCAACACCTGCTTGGCTAAAAAGGCATAATCCAAGATAGTGTTTAATCGTTTGAGGGTTATCACCAATATTTGCGGCTAAACGGGTTCCAAAGTATTTTGCTATGCCTCGCCCGATTACATAAAGGATGGTAGTTGTAACAATAAATATGCCCCCGATTGCTATCACAGCTGGGTCAACCATCCCGGCACCAAAGAGGACAAAGAAAAAGAGGATTATGGGGCTAGTGATTTTTTCTGCTTCATTACTAAGCTCTTGTGCCTCCTTTGGTATACGGTTACCAACCACTATCCCCAAAATCATACAAGTGAGAAGAGAACTAAAGTGGAAAAATTCTGCAATTCCAATAACGAGAAGAATCACACTAACTAACAAAAGGATATAACGTGCATGATCTTCCACACGTTTTAATACAAACACCAGAAGAAATCCGACACCCACTCCCAAGGCCAAAGACAAACTAATTTCGATCACAGGTGCTGCAAAGAGAAGAGGTAATGGTAATACTACTGGGACGAGAAAAAACAAAACTATACTCATTGTAATGCTGGTAAGGATAATCGCGATAACATCGTCGATGATAAGTGTGAACATAACTGCATCCGTGACAGGTCCATGGCTTTTGAATTCCCAGATTACATCTGCGGTAGCGGCAGGCGCAGTAGCACTAGCTAGACCGGCTAGTAGAATCGCCGGTATCGGATCACGAAGCCAGAAAAAAACAAGCGTAAATACAAGGAGAGCCGAACCAAGACTTTCAGCTAAGATAATGGGTAACAAGTTACGGGACTGTTGTCGAACTTTATTAAATTTGAGTTCATTTCCAATGTTATAACCAATGAATCCCAGAGCCACAGCCGTAACCACCGGTGAAAGAGCAAGAAGCCTTTCATCTATTAGACCAAGAAAGAGGGGACCAAGGACAATCCCTGTCAGGATAAAACCCAGAACTTGCGGGACTCCTACACGACGCTGGATTTCCGCGCTTATCACTGTGAGAACAACAACTAGGCTGACAACTAATAGTAGCGGAAGATCAATTACAAGTTGTAGCATAAGAGGTCACTAATTTTACTGTAGTCAGAGAAAAATACAAATCTGAGATTATTTTTATAAACTTATTCCTATAATAAATCGGGGGATCTACTTTGGATTTGAAAGTACATGTTCGTCTTCGAAATCTCGGAAGTTGGAGTGAACTACCATCGACTAAAGTCGATGGCTTCTATACAGATGCATAGTTATGGGTCGGTTCACAGGCGGCCCCACACAATGGCATATAGCCAAGGTGCCTCTCGACTTTCCGAGCGATATTATTTGCACCG
>JABXGS010000141.1 GCA_016550425.1 archaeon | reverse complement strand
AATTTCGTTTCGGTCGGTTCGATGATCGATGTGGATTTTGGAGATTTGATCGACTATTTTGGAACCGATCCCCAAACGCGAAGCATAATTTTGTATATTGAAGGCATAACTGATGCAAGGAAATTCATGAGTGCAGCCCGCCATTTTGCAAAAACCAAACCCATTATCGTAGTAAAGGCAGGTAAATATGGTGAAAGTGCCAAGGCTGCGGCATCTCACACAGGATCATTAACCGGTTCAGATTTGGTTTACGATGCAGCATTTAAACGGGCAGGCATTGTCCGAATCGAAGAAATTTCGGATCTCTTTAATGCCGCAGAAACCTTGGGGATGCAACCATTACCTGGAGGCTCGCATCTAGCCATTATTACAAATGCGGGGGGTCCCGGAGTGATGGCTGCGGATGCGTTACTCCAAAGAGGAGGAAAACTCGCACAGCTTTCAGAAGCTACAATAAAAGAATTGGATAAGATTTTACCGCCGTTTTGGAGCCGAGGGAACCCTATTGATATTCTTGGTGATGCTGATGCGCAGCGTTACCGCGAAACGATGAGTATATGTTTGGCTGACAAAAACGTTGATGGAATCCTGCTTATTTATACACCACAAGCAATTGCGGCTGCAGAAACAATCGCGAAGAATATCGTTTCGGCTTGTGACGCCCGTGGAGGCTGCGAAAAGACTATTTTGACTTCTTTCATGGGTGGGAACAAAGTTGAGAAGGCAAACCAAATTTTCACAGAAAACGGATACCCCACCTATTGGACACCCGAACATGCAGTTGCCACTTACATGTACATGTACCAGTATAAGCGAAATCTTGAATTATTATACGAAACCCCAGAAGAACTACCCATTGAGAGTGCTCCACCAAAACGTCCTATTACGGTGCTTTTACGGAATGCTGCTAAGCAGAAACGTGAGATCCTTACTGAAGTTGAAGCCAAACAACTTTTAGAATTCAACAATATCCCAGTGGTAAAAACCCGAATCGCCAATTCCGTGGATGAAGCTGCCGCCGTAGCCGCCACAATAGGGTATCCTGTCGTCTTAAAGATTCATTCACCAGATATCACACACAAATCTGATGCGGGTGGAGTGAAACTCAATCTTCATGACGATAACGAAGTCCGTAATGCCTACAACGCCATTATCGAAGCAGCGAAAGCACACAACCCAACAGCGAAGATCCAAGGCGTGACAGTTCAGGCAATGATTGAGCCAACAGGAACTGAAGTGATTCTAGGCGCAAAACGCGACCCGCTCTTTGGACCTGTCATACTCTTTGGAATGGGAGGTGTCGGTGTCGAGTTTTTCAATGATGTATCACTTGGTTTTCCTCCTCTTAATCAAACCCTTGCTCGACGCATCATGGAGGACACCCGAGTGTACGAAGTTCTGGTCAAAGGATATCGGCGGATTCCTCCTGTAAATCTAAAATTACTGGAAGAACTCATTGTTCGCTTCTCTCAAATGATTGTTGATTTTCCTGAAATTAAAGAACTGGACATAAATCCCCTGCTTGTTGATGATAAACACGTCATTGCCCTTGACGCGCGCGTGGTTATCGATTTATCGCGAATTGAAAAAAAAGGAGACAGCCCACAGGAACTGGTAATTAGTCCTTATCCGAAACGGTATGAACAGATTTGGCGAATGCGTGACGGGCGAACGGTCTTATTCCGCGCTATCAAACCTGAAGATGAACCGCTTTGGTTGGAAATGTTTCAGAACTTTTCTGAAGAATCGATTCGCTACCGGTTTTTCGAAATTATCAAAGATACTCCCCATGAAGTACGAATACGATATACTAACATCGATTATGACCGTGAAATCGCGATCGTACCAATCCTTAATGAAAGAGGAAAAGACCGAATTCTTGGTGTGGTGCGATTAATTGAAGAACCCGATGGGAAACGTGGAGAAATCGCCTTCATCATTGCTGATCCGTGGCAAGGTCTTGGCCTTGGCTCGAAGCTGATTGATTATATGATTGAAATTTCAATCGACCGAGGATTGGAAGAAATCTATGGAGTGATGCTTCCCGATAACTATCGAGCCCATAAGCTAATGCAAAAGATGGGATTTACACTCGAAAAGACAAAAGATGACTTGGTCAAAGCTACGCTTGATTTAGCCGCAGAAAGGCGATGGAGAACGCCACGAGAATTTCGACCAAGCGCAGAACCAGAAAATGAAGCTGAAGCACCCAAGAAAGGTGTTCAGTCAAAAAAGAAACGAACAAAAAAAGCAAAAAAGCCCTGAGCTAAATCAATGATTGGATTTGTGTATTGATGACAAACCTATGGCGCGATTTACCCCCGGGGCCTAATCCTCCTAAACGAGTCAATGTGATTGTGGAAGTTCCGAAGGGAGAGACGAATAAATATGAATACGACCACAAATGGGGAGTGTTTCGCCTTGACAGGGTCCTATACGGGGCACTCTATTTTCCCGCAGACTACGGTATCATCCCCCAAACCTGGTATGATGATAATGATCCACTTGATATCTTGGTGTTGACTTCAAAAGCCACATTTACCGGATGTGTTCTGGAAGCACGACCCATCGGAGTTCTCACAATGGAAGATGAAAAAGGCGAAGATGATAAGATCATCGCGGTCCCGGTTAATGATCCTCGATTCGACGAGCTTACTGATTGCTCGATGATGGCCAAACACCTCCGTGCTGAGATTGCAGATTTCTTCTTGAACTATAAGAACCTGGAACCCCGAAAATGGGTAAAAGTCAAAGTATGGAAAGACTCACTCCCTGCAGAAAAAATCATCACGCATGCCATTGAACAATACAGGGTGCAAATGAACCAGTAGCCGTTACGAACGTTGTTTTTCATCTCGATGGCGCGTAAAATATAACCGTATACTCGGAACCAAAAACGGGGTTCTCTTCTTGTACGCCAAATATTCTGCACCAAAACGATGTTCTAAATTCGGTTCTTCACGTTTTTTTATTATGATAATTTGCACTATAATGACTATCAATGGAATAACGAGAGTCATAGCAAGGGATCTGAAGAGCAAACCCATTCCAGCAGGGAGTAATGTATATCCAAAAGTCATAGGGTTTCGTGTATAAGCAAAAATCCCTGTCGTGAGAAGAATAGATGACTGCGATCTTTGATCTGCCTCACCCCAAGGTAATCCTCTCCCAATCTCTCTTAATTGTCTGGTTGCCTTAATCCCAATTACAGCACCTCCTACCATAACGAAAATACCAGAAAAGATGTTAAAAGGAATTGGTGGAAATGGTGGAAGGTGTAATAGTAGATCAACCATAGTGCCGAGTAGAAAAGTCCCCAGGGGGACTAGAATGAAAATCAAAATATAAGGAATCAAATAACGTAAACGAATAACTGGTTTTGTAGTGTTAGAGGCAGTAGTGGTGGTCATAGAGGTGCCATCCGAGAATGGCGGGCCCGCGGGGATTCGAACCCCGGTTTTTCGGCTTAGAGGGCCGATGCCTTATCCAGCTTGGCCACGGGCCCGAATTGAGTAGATTAAGGAATTCGGGAAGTTCGCAACTGATAGCAGTGAGAGCCGGATATATTTTTATCTGTACATCGTGATGAGGGAAGTGTGTTGCGGTGGTGTCTCGATGGAAGCGGATTTTAACCTGACAGAGATGGCGTTACGAAGCGGTCTTACCGAATTGCAAATGACAGAAACCAAGACAGTACGGTCACTTTTAAAGGAATTGGGGTTACTTTACCGACATTATGTCGTCTTGGTTGATGGAAGACGAGCCCATCTTGAAGATGAAATCGTTGAAGGACAACGCGTAATCGTTCTTCCAATCATTGCAGGTGGATAAGAGACGATTCATTATTTTTTACAGGGTATTTAGTAGAATTTTGTTTGGATATTTCTACCAGAAAATCTTGTGAACTGCTCTGACATAGATGAAGGAGCTTCCATCTAGTCCACTCTAGAGAGGACGTTGGGGAGGGCTGTATGTCGATGCAAGCTAGCCCAAAACGCATGGATTAGCTCCCTGTTCACAGGGGGTTGCTGCAATAAGAACCGTAATATAATCTGCATAAAGACGGCAAAGGGTCATTTGAAGTACTTTGGAGTTGACTCAGGTGTATTCTGGGTATTGTGTTTTAAGGGCAGGCAAGGCGTTTTGTTGTTGGGTATAGGTGATCTATTACGTTGGGCTTCAGGCTTCGAGTGAACCGTCGCCCCATGATTGCGTCGTTCAGCAAGAGCGAAGTTATAAAGGAGGCGGCATTTTTCTGACAGGACCCAAAGGACTTGAGCCTGTTCAGTTGTCGAAGTGATGCGGATTTTTCGTTTTAGCAGCATCGAGGTCATGCTGGGACTAGATGGGAAGTCAATATTTTTCAGTCTGGTGGAGTGGTCCGGATAAGTATCAAGTCAGTTCATACTTGATATCCAAAAAGAGGTTTCTTAACGAAGAAGTTAAAAACAACCTTTGAGTATTCGGGTTCACTCCGGTAAGAAGTTCTCATTACATGATGGTGTTTAACTGTGAAGAAAATGACAACATTGATTCCCATCCTGGTCTTACTAGCCATGCTGATACTGAGCCCAATCATTGCGCCAACTATTAGCTTACAACTAGGAGAGTCAGGAAAGAACAATCTATTGCAATCAAAGAGCCCTCCAGCTCCACAGATCACAGCGGACTGGCTTGATGTCAACCTTGATGTAGAATTCGGTTTTGATAGTGATTCGGTGACCATTGGATGGACCGGACGTCCCCGAACTGGCACACAATCCCCCTTTAATCCCCTTTATACCTGGACGAAATCTGGCTCTATTGATGGTGGAATCTGGGAAGGCAATCCTGGAAATGCCACAATTTCAGCTGTTGCGTGGGATAATACTACAACAGCTTCTGAAGTCAGCGATTTCTTGAATTACACCATGGAAAACTACGTACGTTTCACCAGTTATCCCTCCCTTAGTAGCTTTAACTTTACAGACTACGAGAATCAAACCACCTGGCTTTTTAATGACGTAATTGCCTCACATGAAGAATTTCTTAACAACACGTTCTATCTTGTAAACAACGCTACAGCGTACCTTATGGATGGTTTTAATGCAACCGGAATCATCGGAAGTCTCAGTGAATATCACATTCATCTTGAATGGTTCGAGAGCGACCCAATTGCTGATGTGACCTTCACCTACACCATCTCGGATATCATAACCCAGATAGGGAACACCTACGACTTTCGCCTTGGAGATGCTTTTGGCTATTCTGCTCCTCTGGATCTAACTGGCGAAGGCACTGTAATTATTAATGCCCCACATAATCGTGTCTACTTGAATGGAACCCCCACGTGGGTATTTGAGGATAAGCCCTTCCCTTTCTATCCAATAGGCACTGAGGAATATTCGCTGTCAGATTCTACTGAGGATTTTGAGTACTGGATTTCCTTCCAAGAGGGATCCTCGGTACTGTCCATTACCCGAGAGCTCAGCACGAACGTCCTCAATCGTGGTGATCTCCTGACTGTAAGAATCATAGTTGAAAACACTGGAAATACCATCTT
>JABXGS010000140.1 GCA_016550425.1 archaeon | reverse complement strand
GCTGCTCCCCGATAAAATACCGGACGAACCGAACTAAAATGTGGTTGTCCAGCAAGATCCCATAACTGTAATCTGACTAGCGTATCTCCAAAATCGAGTTCTTTGACCGCGAAACTCGTACCAACTTTCATGTCCCATCTGAATTACAGATGGAATGTCATGATGTACGATTCGCGGAAATGTCCTTCAGTGTAACGGATGATAAGGCTGGTTTTTCCAACAGCCCCATCACCGACAACACAGACTTTGAGAACATACTGGCGTTGTTGTACACTCATGTAGCCTTGCTCCTAGCGAGGGCTCAGTTTGTTTGACTTTCGTTTGTAAGCATATATTGGTTTCGTTCATCATGGGCATTTAGGGGTAGGTAATTAATTTCGCCCAATGATTTTTATGCTGTTGAAGATTCGTAGCCTTACGATAGGAATTTATGGAGTAGCGTTTTACAATGCCGGTTTCAGAGCTCCCAAAGAAATTCGATATTCCTTCCTTAGAACAGGAGATACTGCAGTTCTGGAAGAAACACCAAGTGTATGAAAAAGTCACTGAACTACTTCGTGATCGTCCTATCTTCCAATTCCTGGATGGTCCACCCTATACAACTGGTGCCATTCACCTTGGAACAGCTTGGAACAAGATCATGAAAGATTTAGTTCTAAGGTATCACCGAATGCGAGGTTTTCGAGTTATCGATACACCGGGATATGACATGCATGGATTACCCATAGAGGTTCATGTTGAGAAAGAGCTGGGAGTTAAATCGAAACTTGATATTGAAAAGACAATTGGAGTTGACAAATTCATCCAAAGGTGTCAAGAATTTGCGCTCTCAAATTTAGATACTATGACGAAGCAATTTCAGCGATTAGGAGTTTGGATGGATTGGAATCGTCCTTACCGAACAATAGATAATCCCTACATTGAAGGAACTTGGTACTTGATGAAAAAGGCCCATGAACGCGGTTTCCTGTACCGGGGGTTGCGTTCTATTGATTGTTGTGTTCGGTGTGAAACAGCCATTGCGAAACGAGAACATGAGTATCATACCATTGAAGATTATTCAATTTGGGTTAAGTTCCCGATTGTTGATCGACCAAACGAATTCATAGTCATTTGGACCACAACGCCTTGGACGTTACCGGCTAATATGGGCGTAATGGTCAATCCCGACTTCGAATATGTCAGAATTCGTGTGGATGATGAAGTATGGATTCTCGCAAAAGGACTTGCAAATGTTATTCTCCAAGCACTCTTAGACAAATCTTACGAAGTTCTTGAAGTAGTAAAAGGCTCAGATCTTCTCGGTCTCCGCTATAAACATCCCTTGACAGAGGAAGTTCCTCGTCAAGCAGAATTCCATCAAGAATATACTAAAGTGCATTCTATTGTTCTAAGCGATGAATATGTTACTCTAGAACAAGGAACAGGTCTAGTTCACATGGCGCCTGGACATGGTCCCCAAGACTTTGAAGTGGGTGAACGGGAAGAAATTCCTATTTTCTGTCCAGTTACGCTTTCTGGTGTTTTTTCAAAGGATGGTGGAAAATACGCAGGGATGAAGGTTCAAGAAGCCAATGAAGTAATTCTTACTGATCTACGAAAGAAAGGCCTGCTAGTTCACCAAGATACCATTGAGCACGAATACGCTCACTGCTGGCGATGTGGTAGCCCATTAGTCTATCTCGCTACAGATCAATGGTTCTTACGGGTGAGCGACCTTCGTAACGAGATAATCAAAAAGAATGAGGGTGTCCGATGGATACCTGATTGGGCAGGGCATACATGGTTTCGAAACTGGGTGCAAAATCTTCGGGATTGGTGTATATCACGACAACGTTATTGGGGCTCACCTCTACCCATTTGGACCTGCGATAAATGCGATCATATCGAAGTTATCGGTAGTGCAGACGAATTAGCTGAAAAAAGTGGAAAGGTTGTTGAAAACCTTCATAAACCCTGGATTGATGAACCAACCTGGGGCTGTCCAAAATGTAAGGGTACAATGTCCCGGGTTCGCGATGTTTTAGATGTGTGGTTAGAAAGTGGATCTGCACCTTGGGCCACACGGTGGGCAACATATGGCACGAAAGATTTTGACAATTGGGAAACAGCGGAATTTATCATTGAAGGCAAGGATCAAGTTAGCAGTTGGTTCAACACGCTCTTCAACTCAACTATGCTAGTTTCAGATCGAGAACCTTACAGAAACGTGTATATGCATGGATTCACCACCGATGAACATGGGCGACCGATGTCAAAATCAAAGGGTGTTGGAGTATTACCCGATGAAATAGTAGAGAAAGTAGGCGCAGAGACTCTCCGAATCTACAGCATCAAAAGTACCAGTCCCGGTGAAGACATGCATTTTCTATGGAAAGATGTTGAGGATACACGACGAAGCCTATCGATTTTATGGAACGTCTACGTTTTTGCTACTACTTTCATGAAAGCTGCGAACTACGATCCCAAGAAGCACAAATTTGAACCTAATAAGTTCCAGGATGAGGATCGTTGGATTCTTTCTCAGCTAAATCACCTCATCGAACAAGTAAGTGAGCGATTGGATAATTACGAATTACCATATGTCCCTCGGTTGATGGAAGACTTCATAGTCCGTGATCTTAGTCGATGGTATATCAAACTCATTCGTCCGAGAACTTGGATAAGCTCTAAAGATGAAACCAAAACTGCTGCATTCACAACGTTATACCATGTATTACGTACGCTTCTGAGAGTTCTTGCTCCAGTTTTACCGTTTTTAACAGAGAAGATGTATCAGACACTTGTTCGTTCTGTCGAACCTGATGCACCAATTAGTGTTCATATGCTCTCTTGGCCGTCTTCGGATTCGAAATTAATTGATCCCGAATTAAGCCAAGAAATGGAGTGGGTATCTGAAATCGTTGAAACCACACAGTATATTCGCCAAGAAGAAGGGATAAAACTGCGGTGGCCTTGTCAACGCCTAATAATAGTACCATCAAAGAAGGAATTTCAATTAGACCACTTTAGCGAAGTTGTCGCCAATCAAACTAATGTTAAAACCGTAGATATTCAGAAAAGCGCAAAGGGGAAATCATTGAAAGAGAAGGAACTTTCCTTTGCTACATTATATCTTGATATATCAGAATCTCCTGAACTCCGCGCCGAACGCCTTTCCCGAGATTTAATCCGTCAAATCCAAGCCACTAGAAAAAGGGAAGGTCTTCACGTGACACAAAACATCGAGCTCTATGTAGCATCTCCTTCAGAGGATATTAGACAGGCGATAAAGGATATGAGTGAAGCCATCTCAACGAAAGTAGGAGCAATTAAGTTGAGTATTAATGAAAGTATACCTGAGATAGCAAAAGCTGCTAAAGGAAAACTAACATTCAATGACCTTGAAATTAGCTTCACCTTTATCGTACAAAAGGAATAGGTGTGCCAATACATTTAAGCTAAGGGAAATTATCTCAACTTCCATAAGGGCACGTGGCTTAGCCTGATGGAGCGCCGAACTACCGCGCTTAACGCGTGGAGTGTGTATGCCTTATATGGAGTCGCTCCGAACATTCGTTTGCGAAACCTAGGTAAGCCGGAGGTCGCGGGTTTGAATCCCGCCGTGCCCACCACTCTTATTTGGATTTTCCTTTTCTTCTCTGTTCAAATTTCTTAGCCACTGTTTCGAAGTCTTCACCGAAAGCAGTTTCTTTGGTTTTCCGTTCACGCACTTGAATAAAGACAGGGTATCGCGTAGCTTGACCTACTACTAAAGCTTCTCCTACACTGAGGCTCGAAATTGATGTTAAGGTTGCTTTAGTGATTTTTTCAGAAGTGGCTCTTATGTGATCTAAGTCATATGGATTAGTAATTCGAAGAAAAATATTCGAACCACATTGTGAAAGAACCGTTGTTGAGAGTCGAACAGGTCGTTGGGAAATTACACACAAGGAGAGGCTGTATTTTCGACCCTCCCGAGCAATGGTTTCAAGAATACCCTTTGAAAAAGCAAGAGCCCGTCGAGCCTCTGGGCAGAATTGATGGCTTTCTTCAAGAAATACAATTGTAGGGGGAATTTCTTCATCTCGTCGTAAGTCAAAAAGATGACGAAGAATAGCATCCACGATAATCTGCTTCTTTTGCAAACTCACTGTCTCGCTCATATCGAGAATCACCCCATGACCAGGCTTCATGAGCTTCTTCCATTCCGGGGTTGAAGTCTTTCCGAATAGATTGAGACTTTGCAGATTGTCTAACCATCCAAGAAGCGCTTCCCTTGTACGGGTATTAATTGAAGG
>JABXGS010000139.1 GCA_016550425.1 archaeon | reverse complement strand
TGCTGAGTTTGTGTGGGTTTGGTGTGTTTGCAATCCTGCAGACTGTGACTCGTTTTCCAAATGTAAACTCTAGATTCATCATGCTGATGGCTCTGTTGGGCTCCTCTGTCTTTGGAATCAGCATTATGGTGGTTTGGATGTTCCTCTCCACAGGCCAGTTAGTTATTACGGGGGGTTGCGTCCTTACTCCGTTGACTTTCAGTATTGGGGTTGTCTTCCTCCTTGATGGTCTTCATTGGGTTTTGCCAGTGGTTTATCGAGTTGATTTCGTTCGGGACCAATCTAGTCTTGGCTGGTCATTAATAGTCCTTGGTCTTGTTGAGATTCTCCTTGCGAGCCTAGTGTTTCTAAATTTAGAGATTATATGGTTTTTAATTTACTTTGCAATCCTTCTTAGTGCCATTAACTTGGCTCTTAGTTCCCAGATTCAGACTAGCTCAGATTACATTGAATCTGAAGCTTAAATCGGATTGCATGAGGTTGGATAGTTAATCAGGTCATAAAAAATCATAAAACTCTCTTATGTCCAAGCTCCAATTGACAAATCTGGCTATCCTCATATCTTTCGAAGCGTATGATTAGCCAGATGTTTTCAACTAACGGAGCTGCCGCTTAGATAAAGAGTACTTCTGATTTGGGGTCTGCTGCAACTCCGTTATTAAATAAGGGTTCTTAGGGAGTCACAATGTTGAACCAGAACTCAAAGTCATCTAGCAGACTGATGAGTTTAGCAAGTTTCTTCGGGTTGCCTTCCAGCTTGATTTGTTTCGATTTCACAAGGTCATTGATAGTGGTTTCTTGGAGAATCACAGAATTTAGCTGCGTCCGGGAGAGAGTCAATGTCACATCCGCTTTGGGATCTAATGGCCCTTTCTTGTGATTCAAGACCGCGTTTTCTAACACCAAAACATACTGGTCTTTGGTGTCAGTGAAGTCCAAATTGATTGTAATATTAACCCCCTCCGCTTTGGGACCATTAAGGCGAACGGCTAAATAATCAAAGAATTGACCTGTAGTGGTGGCCTTGATTACATCAGCAGACCCGGTTTTGATCATTGGGAGATCCTGCACACCTTCTCGGAGCTCTTGGGCACCAGCAAGGTAACAATTACGCCAAAGACTCGATTCAGCTTGATAACCCAATTGCTCTAAGGCATCGGCTTGGAGTTCACGGGCTGCTTGATTCTTCGGATCAGCAAATACAATGTGGTTCACGACTTGTGCAACCCATCGATATTCACCTTTATCGAAGTACTTGTTAGCTTTCTGAAGAACTGCATCAGCACCTCCCATAAACTCTACATAACGAATGCTAGCATCAACAGGGGGCAATTTGTGCAAGCTTGCAGGATTTCCATCAAAGAACCCGAGATATTTTTGATAGACTGCTTTTGCGTCATGGTTCACGCTTCCATAATATCCCCGATTGTACCAGGCTTCCGCCAGGCTTTTTGGTAAAACAAGCATCTCGGCGATTTCCAACATTGTATAGCCATGGTTTGCGAGCCGTAAGACCTCATCATGGATGTATTTGTAGACATCCCGCTGTTTTTTCAGGAAGGTCAGGATTTTGTCTTTGCCCCAGACAGGCCAATGGTGACTCAAGAAACAAAGCTCACTTTCATTTGCGAAGAGAGTCATGGCTTCGTCGATATAATTGGCCCAAGCTAAGGCATCGCGAACTTCTGCCCCACGTAATGTGTAAAGGTTGTGGAGGTTGTGTGAACAGTTCTCAGCCATACACAGGGCTTTGAATTGAGGAAGGTAGAAGTTAATTTCAGTTGGCGCTTCAGTTCCTGGAGTGAATTGGAAAATAAGGTCAACCCCATCAATTGTCATTTTTGCACCAGTTTCACGAATGATATCGGTTGGAGCTATTAACCCAATGGCTCCAGTGGAGACAGTTTTCCCTAACCCTGCATCAATAACGCCTTTCTCATCTTTAGGTAGTAGAATCCCATACATGTAGGTGACCCGACGGCTCATAGCATTTCCTGCCAAGAGGTTCTCACTAATTGCATAGTGCATAAAACCTTCCGAGGCGATGATTTTTGTTTTTCCGGATTGGACATCCGTTTCTGATACAATCCCCTTGACACCACCCCAGTGATCGGCATGGCTATGGGTATAGATAACGGCTTTTACTGGTTTCTTTCCTACATGCTTGTATACTAATTCAAGGGATGTTTTTGCTGTCTCCTCGGATACGAGAGGATCAACAACAATGTAGCCACTGTCACCCACGATGAAACTGATGACTGAGAGATCATAACCCCGTACTTGATAAATGCGGTCATGAATTTGGAATAGCCCATGAAGCATGTTCAAGCGGGCTTGCCGCCAAAGGCTCGGATTCGCCGTGGGAGGCGCTTCTTCTTCATTAAGAAAAGCAAAGGATTTCAAATCCCAAACAGGGCGTCCGTCTTGATTTCGAATGACAGGGTCTTCGAGTTTAGCAATGAAACCGCGTTGGGCTGCTTCCCAATCTTCTTGGTCATCCCATGGTAAGATGGGATCATCAAATACTTTTTTATTGGCTTCTTTGGTGAATTTTGAGGCATCTTTTCTTTTT
This sequence comes from archaeon, assembly GCA_016550425.1. The sequence goes on along the minus strand of JABXGS010000139.1, from coordinate 16,012 downwards.
GACATCTTCTATTACATCCCCCTTGTGAATTTTTCAAGAGTCGAATATGGATATATTAATTCTTTCAATTATTGAATGATTCAAAAGAAGCTGGTTTAGGAATTGAAGCTAACTTAAAACTAGCCAAGATTATTTTGACAAAATTGGCTATCCTCATATCTTGTGTTTACGCTTCAACAGTTTCTCTTGTTGCCAGTCGACTTTTAACGGGAATAATCAGTTCAGGCTGTTGAGCTATAGGTGTAGTGACAATTTGCCATACTTTCCAAAAAAACCATCCGACAAGACAAACCAGTCCTAAGTAAACAACTTCTAACGTGACACCAATAGCGATGGAAACTGGTCCGAGCATTATCAGTCTTATATTAATCGGAATTAAGAATGGAAAAACCAGTAAGAGGAGAGTTATGAGAAATATGGTAAATCGTTTAGCCCTGCGTCGTGCGCAGTCCTGACAGGCGACTCCGTCAAATCCGAACATACCCGGGGAAATACCCCAAACTTTGTGTTGTATACGAACGAGCTCTTGTGGACAGGCAACCGCTCCACAGATGGCGCACCAATCATAAGCAAGTTGATCTGGATGACGTTCACATGAGCTAGCTTCTGGAAAAGGGTCATTATGAATGGATTGGGATTCGTAGATAAGAAACACTGCACTAATGATGATAAATACTCCACACCCGGTCGTATAAAGAAGGTACATTAAATCTAAAAGTGGAAATATTGGGACATAATGAAAAGTGAAAAAAGATTGGATTCCAAGAAATATGATTACGCACCCCATTAAAATCCAGAATATTGCCAAGATTTGATATGGTTTGTTTGTGCTTAAGACCCATAATGTTGGAGTACCTTCACTCTGGATTTCCCTCATCGTTGTATCCACCGTGGTTATTATAAGAGTTCCAAAATAAAAACCTAGGCAATCACTACTCGTGTAAAAAATACTAGTTATAATTTGAGATGCTCAATTAAGCTTCACCTAGATGACAGAAAATTCGAGTGAAATGAGGAGAGAAATCAGGTTAAGAAGAATCCTAGCAATATTTTATGTCCAAACTAATATTGACAAATCTGGCTATCCTCATATCTTTTTAAAGATTTAACAGCACTATTTTTGGTGATTTTTTTGAGTAAGAAAGTAAAATTCGGCATATATATTGCTAACCATGGAATTACAAGTAATCCTCAAGATTATATCAGATTAGCAAAGAGTGGGGAAGAATATGGATGGGATGGATTCTTCTTATGGGATCATGTTTTCCTACCGTGGGCACCAGACCAAGATGTATTGGATCCATGGATTATATTGTCTGCGATAGCCACTCACACGAATAATATCTCTATTGGTATAACAGTGACACCTTTAGCAAGAAGAAGGCCAATGATAGTAGCACGAGAAGCAACCACAATCGATAGACTTTCTAGTGGAAGATTTATTCTTGGTGTGGGATTAGGAGGGACAGCAGAACTAAAAGCTCTAGGTGAAGAGGAGGACCCTAAGATTAGAGGAGATATGCTTGATGAATCTTTAATAATTCTAAAAGGTTTGTGGTCTGGAAAGCCCTTTGCTTTTGATGGAAAACACTTCACAATAAAAGAACCAGTTAAATTTCAACCAGAAGGTAAAATAAAGATCTGGGTCGGAGGTGAATGGCCAAACAAAAAACCATTTCGACGGGCTGCCAAATATGATGGCATTTTTCCATTGAAAGCTGGATCTGATCCCTCGTTATATCCTCAAGATTATCAAGAAATTTTGCGTTATATTAGTACGTATAGGACATCTCTGGACTCATTTGATGTTGTAAAAAGTATAATAACCGTTGGAGACAAAGAGGAAGACGCTTATATCCATGACTTCATGGACATTGGTGTTAATTGGTTATTAGAGGCTTTCTGGTCAGAACGGTGTTCTTTGAAAGAAATTCAAAAAATTATTGAACGAGGTCCTCCAGAATAATTTTGGAAAGACAAATTAAAATACATTGATGGCTTCAAACTAATATTTTACGACAAATATCAATAAGAATTTCTGGATAAACCTATTATGACATTTTTTGACTGATAATTGAAACTAGTATTATACTCTGATATCATAAGGCTCGAAAGATCAATTTGATTAGGCTTAATCTTTCGAAAGGAGAGAGACCACCCTGTACTACAAGAATCAGTCTTTCTACATTTTTATCTAGCTGTGACAATAGACTCTTTTTTATTTTTGAAACATGTGTCGATTTGGTTGTTTGGTTATAGCATCCAGAAAACAGCCACAAACATATTTGCAATGCATCTCTTACAATCCGAAATTATATAGTTAATCCCAGAACCACAGTTCAAAAAAAATACGGTCTATGACATAGAGCATTAATACAAAAGTCATTGAAGAGACTATGATTATGAAGAATAGTGAGACCAGTCTCTCAGAGGGCACGAATGTACTAATCAAAAAAATAAAACCATAGAAGAGCATGAGCTCCTTTGCAAAGGCTATTTGGATACCGGAGAAGAGGGATGTTGATATGAATATGAAAAAGGCAAAGAGGCATGCAGTTCTTTTTCCAAAAACAACAGCAAATGTCCTTTCACCTACCTCCTTATCGAAACTGTAGTCCATAACTGTACTGAATGCATGTAGACCTATTATACAGGCAATCACGAAATAACCCTTCAATGGGTATTCAAGCAGTGTCCCACCAAAACTAAATCCAAGCAAGGTAACACCATACACGATGATACCATTCGAAATGGAGTCAAAAGGGGGCTTTTCCTTAAATCTAATTGGTGGTGCGGAGTAAAAATAGGAGAAAAAGAGCAGTATGAGCATAGCAAGGATATTTGTGAGATTCAGTGTTATGAGTGACGACAACACCAACATCACTACAACTGCGAATGAAATTCTCTTAACAAGGGCATGATCCTTTGGCTCTAGCCTTGTACTGAGAAGCGATTCTTTTCTGGGATTTATCTTGTCAGACTCATAGTCATAGATGTCATTGATCCCGTACAAGAAGATACAGTATGGGAATGATAATAACGCCATTTGTAAAAGAAGCAAAGGAACCAACCCTGCCCCAGACAGGAAAGAAAATGCCAAAAAGCCCAATTGTGCAGGAATCCAACCAAGTGGCCTACTTGTCTTTATCAACAGTAAGAATTTGCCCTTCACAAGATAGTATTAAGGTTTTCACTTAATAAATTCTTAATATCTATTGTTGTTATCATCAAGGAGGGGTATCTGACGCGGTAACTAATCGTTATCCTTCAAGGGAATCAGTTGCTTCGTAACCACTTTGACCACATTGTCATCAGGAACTGAGGAATGCAAGATAGATCACATTCAGCTCTTTTCAGAGGACCTTGACTAAACCTCATAAAACCTACTTAAATTACAAATTTACTCGAAAACATTTAGTTTCCTGTCGAACTTGTAATGCGTATTCTCCGGGTTGTTTGAGATTTAGTTACTTTGCGATAATTGAATTTTTAGGATTGAAAATAAGTACTAATCCAGATGTCTCAATACCATCTACACGAACAGGAACATTAGTTAATTGGAGGATATCTTCGGTTTTTAGAACTTCAAATGGTTCTACGCCCTCCCGAAGGGTATATGCATCTTTTACCACTGCCAAAGCTTTCTTTTTTCCCACACCCAGGATACTCGCTAGCGTTGCAACTTGTGCGTTTAGAATGATTTTAATTGCAGCCTGTTCTGATCCAAAGATATCAACGAGGTTCTTCGCAAGCGTGGCTCCAATTCCAGGAATCTGATTGAGTTGGTCAATCTCAGGCAATCACGGTCTTCCATCGATTTACATGCAATTTCAGATACTATATTTAGCCTTCACTCAGCCTTTTACCATCATTAGGCATGGCTTTTTAAGGACTTAATGATTTGTGAGGTTTTACATCCAAACGGGTGAGGTGATCAATCAACTTTGATTATTCAGCTTCTCTTCTTGGGAATTATTGGGCTACTGGCAACGTTTTCTATTACCTTTCTAGTGATGCCCCGAATCATTGCTTTCATGCGAAGGCGCGGTATTGTTGGTGTCGATGTTCATAAGCTACACAAACCAGAAGTACCTGAGATGGGGGGAGTAGGGCTAATAATCGGCGTTACAGGTGGATGTATACTTCTATTTTTGGGTTCTGGATTCCTAGGTTTTGGTTTACCCGATTATCGCATTCTAATTTTTCTTTCAGTGATTTTACTAGCAGGGCTTGTGGGAGCCGTTGACGATTTAAGACCTCTGGGTGCAAAGACTAAAACGCTTTTAACAGCTGCCACTTCCCTTCCCATACTCCTTTCAAGCTGGATTATTGTGGGGCTAGGCATGTCTCCCCCATTGGAAACTGCCTATAATCCTCAACCTCGTTTCCCCTTTCTTGGTCAAACCCGGTTTACCATTATTTATCCGCTTATGATTCCTCTTGTTGTGGCTGTGCCGGCGAACGCTGTGAATATGATCGATGTCTTCAATGGTGTAATGCCAATTGCAACAATTCTCATTTTTATTGGAATGCTCATTGCTTCTCTGTTAACCGTATCTGTGGGTGTTCCGGGATCAGAATTGGGAATTCTTCTCTCCTGTGTCATGATTGGAGGACTTTTTGCCTACTTCCTCTTTAACCGAAATCCCGCTCAGGTCTTTGGTGGGGACTCAGGTTCCCTATTTATTGGCACTGCAATCGGTGCACTAGCGATTATGGGGCGAATAGAACTTGTCACGATGATTGCGCTATTTCCTGCAATCATGAACGCATTTTCGAGTCTAATGAGTATTGGCGGTCTCCTCGAACGACGAAAAATAAAAGGGAGACCAACAATTTTTCAAGCTGATGGCACTCTAGCAGCATCTCTTGATCCTCACGCTCCACTTACCTTAACAAGACTTGTTCTTGCCCGAGGTCCCTTAACTGAGAAGCAGATAGCCCTTTCTCTCGCTGTATTGTCCCTGGCAGGTAGTTCCCTTGCGGTTATGACATTTTTTCTAATACCCTTTGAAGAAATAGGATTTCTGATTCCCTGGCCATTTACCCTGCTGTTAACGGTGATACCTGTGTTGTTAATTTTAGGAGTGTATTTGACACTACGCACTAATGATCAATTAGGTATCCGCTTGGTGGGAATCATAGGATTAATGGTGGAAGTTTGGGTCGTCTTGATGGCCGGCTTCGCTGCGCTTGATTTTCTAATTCAGATTCCTATTCCATTCGGGAATATCATTAGCCCTATTTTTGGAGCTGTATATGTTCTCGCTTGGCTTGCTCTTTGGTACCTTACCACGCGACTAGTCTTCAATTATGAAGTTCGAATCGGAATATCTTCTACTGTGAAGCCTTCCTAGCTTTGCCTTGGCCTCAGCGTTATTCAAAACTCTGTTAAAAAATGGCTGCAATACCTTCAATAGCTGAATAACTCGGTCGATAGACATACCCTGGTTCTTTTCTAGTTCTTTCAAGTGTGGTCCAGATCAAAAAAACCACTTGTGACCCATCGGCAATTGTACCTCGAACGGGAAATCACAAATCTGGAAGAACAATTGAAGTTCAGAGAATATTAGGGCGAGCCCGAAGGGAAGTATAGTAAGTCACTTGGACAACTAATCAATCCTAATGTCTTCTTCTTTGAGAAGATATTCCTCTAATTTGTCTCGGGCTTTTTCACGCCGTTTCTGGTGTTCGGTGAGATATTTCGTGGCTATATCAATGCAGATGTTTTTACATTCGCCGCAGAGCATATCGCCACTCCGACAGCGCTGTTCAAGGTCCTTCAATTTGTCTTTTTGGGGAATGAAGACTAACTGATAATTAGCGAAGATTGAGCAGATTTCGGGTTGTCCGCCCAGTTTCCGTTGTTCAGCGGCATTTCCTCGACCTCCAGTGAAGGCATTTTGCAGTTTCTTCTTGATTACCTTTGGAGGATCCACAGTAAAGAGAGCGGAATCTGGATCAGAGGCTGACATTTTTCCACCCTGTTGTAATCCGCGGAGAAACATGGAATGCAAGATGCCGGGTTTCAAGTATCCGAGTTTGGGTAGCACATCCCGGGCAGCTCTGAAATGAGCATCTTGGTCAATTGCAAGAGGAATCACGCAGGGGACATTGTGTCCAACTCTGACAGAATGTAAGAAGGCAGGGACGGCTTGGAAGCTGGTGAAGAAGATCGAACCGATGTTGTTGGAATTCGTGAACCCAAAGATGGCTTTCGTAGTAGAGAAAGTGATGCGCTTTGCCACTTGAATGGCAAGAGGATAAATTGTTCGTGAATGGAGGGAATCGATGATGATGTGGGTGTTTTTGGGATCGAAGCCTGTCGCTATGAGATCAAGGGCATTCTCCTTGGCGTAATAGCGAGCTTTTTCGAGGTCAAGCTCGGGTTTGAAGAGGAATTTCTCGTCGTCAGTGAGTTGGAAGTAGTAGGGACACTTGAACTTGTCTTGCATCCATTTAGTGAAGATGAACTGCGTGAGATGTCCAATGTGGGTGTGACCACTGGGTCCCCGTCCATTGTAGAGGTAGAAGGGATTGCCTTTCTCGTATTCATCGAAGATGAAGTTCATATCCCTGTGACTGAAGTAAATCCCGCGGGTAAGGAGATAGTGAAGCTCTCCTGTATATTTCTTGATTCGGGCTAGGAGTTTATCGTCGATGAGTTCGGTGCCAAATTGCTTGACGAGCTTAGCGTAATCCACATCGCCTTTAACTTCCCATGGGGTTACAACGAATTCTTCATTTCGGGGCATGAGTCTCAGCTCCAGTTTTTAGTTGTTCAACGGCACCCTGGCTCTTCTTGCTTTGACATGTTAATTCTGTTAGGTCCGTACCAGTTAAGTCCTTAAAAGTTGAAGCGGTCGTCGAACTAAGAGGGGACATAGAAGAGAACAGGTTATGGATTTGGCCAAAAACAATCGCCTTTCATCCTTAACGACCAGCGTCCACTTTTCTCCTGTGCTATTTAAATCATCTGATAACCAGACTACCACTTCAGACCTACGTATACTGGCAAAAGAAAGCAAGGCTTTTTTAGACAGATTCTAACTAACAGGTGTGAGGGCTTGCCCCTCGGAGGGAATACAAATTACAACTCCTGAAAAAACAGAATATGTTCCTTTAGAATTTGGTAGCGTGCTTGGCACTTCACTCCGCTATTGGTGGAAAAATCTCAAATCCTATTGGCCCTTATACTTTAGCCTTCAACTTGTAATAATCACTATCGCCTACGGGGCATTCTTCCTTTCCGGTGGTGATTTTACAGTTGCACAAATGGCCGGAAACCTCGGTGCATTAATTCCCTTTTGGCTGATCACCTCTTTCTTTCTTACTCCCCTATCGCTTGGCCTCACGATTGTATTGGTTGTGATTATAATCTTTCAACTGATTCTTCAAGTCATTCTTGGAGGAATGGTAATCCACTCCACAGCATTGCATCATGCAAAACTAGCTCCAACCTTGGGTGGAAGTTATGAACACGCCCGAAGCCATTTCTGGTCACTTCTCGGCGCTCAAATCCTGCTCGTCATCATCATCGTCGGAATAGGTCTCGGTTCTGGGCTCCTTATCGTCCTCCTTAGCGCCGGATTTCTTTTAGTCATGGGCTTCTTTGGGATGTTCATTGGCTTGATTCTTGCATTAGTAGTTATGATTATCCTCATTGTCTATGTGACCGTTCGTCTAACCGTGGCAATACCCTCTGTGATTCTCGGTGGAGAAGGGGCGGTTGGAAGCATCAGCCGGAGTTGGCAATTAACTGGTGGTAACTTCTGGCGAATCATTGCAATTATTATAGTTATTGTCATAATTTCCTTTGCTATCGGAATTCCTACCTCGATTGCGTCTTCGGTAATCTATTTCGGACTTTTCAATCCAACTCTAACCATTGTTGGAATTATCACCCATACAATTGTCAGTGCCGTAATCGTAGGATTCACTACTCCACTCGGAAATACAACCTCAACCATGATTTACCATGATTTGATGGGGCGCCAATATGGAGGATATCAACCAGGTGTACCAAAACGTATTCACACCTACACAGAATGTCCAGTATGCAAACGACCAGTAAGCCCTGATGAGCGATTCTGTGGGCAATGCGGTCGCGAACTCGACATCGACTAGCTATAGTGTCACTATCGCATAAGAAACCGTTCAATGGCTCCATGTATCACACAGTTGGAAGCTACACTGAATTGGAAAAAAGGTTTAAATTCCCCACTACTAACCATAGGCGGGTCTGTCTCAGGGGTCATGGCCTAACCAGGTATGGCAACGGGCTCCAGAAGAAGCCACCAGACAGACGAACTGACCGGAAATCCGGGATGACGATGTTCTGGAGCGACCTGGCGAAACCCGTAGGTTCTGGGTTCAAATCCCAGTGACCCCACCATTTTTTTTGGATAGTAAAACCAATAGCTACTTAATCGTGATTTTGCTTTTTTGGCTTCTCCCTCTGGAGTTCTATGCCCTGCTATCTTTTTTAGGTTATAAAGGCTAAAGGATGATTTGACAACGGAGGCTATATTGATGGTATTTTTTGATCCAGCCATTATCATCTTTCTGCAGTCGATTCTGCCTTACGTCTGTTGGGAAGTATTGAATCTTTTGGGGGATCCGGTAATCTACGTTGTTCTTCTGGGGATTGCCTTCTGGTGTGTGAATAAGCGAGAAGGGAAGATTGCGATAATGCTTGTAATGTTTTCTAATTTCATCAACATTGTCCTAAAGTATGCATTCGGGATGCCGCGTCCATCATCCTCGCTACGACAAGGGGAAAATGCAACTGATCAATCCTATGGATTCCCGAGTGGCGCTACGCAGACTGCAACGACCTTCTGGGGTTGGGCATCACTGCGGTTACGCCGGTGGTGGGTTGCCATTGTGGGCACTATTTTTGTTATCATCACAGCTCTAGCCCGGATGGGCCTAGGCATGCACTTTCTGGGAGATGTCATCGGAGGAATAATTGTAGCTGCAATTCTTCTCATCTGGGCATACTTCCTAGTCCCCTATTTTGAACCGCGGTGGAAACGGATGCCAAATTTCCTTCAAGACTGGTTATTACCCCTGATTGGGTTAGTTTTTTTCTTCGTCTTTTTCATCGCTTACGCCTTCGGAGTACCCTTTTTTCCCACAGAGAATATCGCGATTTCTATGGGTATTGTCGTTGGCTTTAGCATAGGTTTGGTTTTGGAAAAACACTATGTGAATTTTGAAATCAATGTCAAACAAAGCATCAAAATAATCAGAGCAATTTTAGGCGTCATAATCGCTTTTCTCATTTATTTCATATTATCGATTGCTTTCTCATTCCTTCCTACGCTTCCTCTCCTTGAATATTCAGCTCGCTTCATCCGGTATCTGCTCGTTGGGTTGTTTGGGGCATTTCTTGTACCACTTCTATTCACAAGAATTGAAAAATGGAGAGGTCTCTCCTAGCGAATATTGTACCTTCAGTATCAAGAAGACAAATACTCAGTTTCAATGTGCCTATCGCACTTGTATACTCGTACCTAGATCAATTTCGCCAAACATTTCTTGTTTTGCTTGGCAAATAGGGCATTTATGAGGGGCTTCTTCTCGAAAAGTAACATACCCACAGACTTTGCAATAGAAGAGTTTTCGGTTCGTGCCTGAAGATTTCATCGTTTCTGTTTGAGGAAGAGGTTGTTTAGACTCTATTCCTAAGGCTCGATCAATTTTTGCCTGGGAGCGTCTTTCAGGAATGGGTTCCATAGGTTTTATTCCATCATAGACCTCTTTGCTAACATAGAGAGCACAGAAGCATTGTCCATATTCTTCCACATCCGGGTCGCGATAGTCACAAGGACAAATAATGTCCCTATCCCATTCAAAATTCCCCGAAGCTAATCGACAGGGACACGATCCATAGCCGTACCTTTCTTCGTTTTCTTTCAATCCTTCGAGAAGGTTTTGGAGGAAATCAGGGTCAGGACATAGATACATGCCATTAGTTTTTGCATTGTTTTCTGCACGGCGTTTAATGTTCTCAATGGTGATCATAATCCCAACGCCTCAGTTATTTTATCCTTCTTGAAGCCGGTGATTATGGTTTTATCATCGATAATGATGGTGGGAAACGCGATGCGCCCTCCTCGTTTCTTTATATCTTGGTTGACAACTTCTTTATCAGCATGCTCTAGCTTGTCGACATCGACGTATTCGTATTCTACGCTTTTATCCACAAGGAAGGCTTTGGTCATTTTACACCAGCCACAGGTGCTGAGCGCATAGAGGAGCACTTGATGGTCTTTACGATCGCCTTGAACTTTTTTACGTTCCATGAGAGTAACCCTCGGCACCCTCATGCTTCGTGACTTTAAAAGAGTTATCAACTTGCGTGATATCTGAATAACCTATATTCTCAAGTTGAGTAGCTAACTCGATATATTCAAAACAGAGAAACCATACTATGAAGAGTTCATGATGGTCTAACCGGAGTGTGTTCAAGGTGAAATTCGAAGTTATCAATTCCCCTGGGATTTCTCATAATAGCTATTTTTTTGCTGATCAAGGTGAAGCCTTTGTGGTGGATCCACGCCGTGATGCGAGTATCTATCTGAAAATGGCCCAAGAGGTCTGTGCGAAGATTCGTTATATCTTCGAAACCCATCGCAACGAAGACTATGTTATCGGGTCTTTGGAGTTACAAAATCTCACTGAGGCTGAAATCGTTCACTGTGCGGAGACACCTTTCAAATATGGGGAGCATCGAGTGAAAGATGGAGACACTTTTAACGTCAGCCGGTTTCGCATTGAAGTCCTGCATACTCCTGGACATACTGATGATAGCATCTGCTATCCAGTAGTTGATACAGCACAAAGTAATCGACCCTTTATGGTCTTTTCAGGAGACACGTTATTTGTTGGAGATGTTGGGCGAACGGATCTTCCAGGCCTTGATATATGGGAAAAAATGACCGAGAAGCAATTTTACAGCCTCCATGAAAAACTACTTCCTCTCGGTGATGATGTCTTATTGTATCCCGCTCATGGTGCAGGTTCGATTTGTGGTCATAAACTAAGTGATCGGGATTTCAGTACTATCGGTTATGAACGGCAGTACAATGAGATTCTTCAGCTCGATAAAATCGCGTTCATCAAATATATGTTAAGCATTCAATTACGCCGTCCCCCGTATTTTCGAAAAATGGAAGACTACAACCTTAATGGCCCACCACTTCTTCAAAACGTACCAGTTCCTCAAGCTCTCACGGTTTCTGAGTTTGATAAAGCTATGAAACAATCAGACGCTATCGTCGTGGACACTCGAAATCCTGATGCGTTCGCTTCCTCCCACATTCCAGGCTCCTTGAGTATCTGGCTCCAGGGGTTGTCCTTTTACCCCGGATGGACTCTAAATTATAGTCAGAAAATACTGCTGGTGTTAGAACGTGCCCAGGATCTGGCACTCGCTAAGCCGTTCCTCTGGCGGCTCGGCTACGATAACATCCACGGCTATCTCTGCCCGGGAATTGGTGCTTGGCGAAGTCAGGGGAAACCCACCTCACAGATTGGTGCCATCACTGCGAAACAACTCAAAGAAAAACTTGACAAGAATGAGCTGGCTCTTGTTGATGTTCGCTCAACACCTGAATGTGAAAGCGGGTTCGTTGAGAATTCCACATATATCTATGTAGGAGAACTAACTGATCACTTGGATAAAATTCCAAAAAATATGGCGTTAGCCACAACCTGCGCTACTGGATTCCGAGGTAGCCTCGCCGCGAGTATCCTTCGAAGAAATGGATTTCCGGATGTTAGTAATGTGTTAGGCGGACTGAAAGCTTGGCAAACTCTTGGGTATCCTTTATCACCAGAATGTCCAGTTTGAGCCTTCGGCATTGGTTTACTTAGATATATCCTCTAACAGCCTAAGGGATGAAATAACCCAAGAAGAAGGCAAGGATTGCCACGACAAAGGTTACAAGCAAGATGATTGGAAGCGCCCTGCGCATAACCGGGCCTTCCATACCCTTTGCATCAATGACCGCGGCAGCGTTTTGCAACTTCGCGGGCGAGAGCACACTTGCTAATCCACCACCAATTCCTGAACTAGCCCCAACGATTAGTGGTTGAGCACCAATCGCTGAAGCAGTCAATTGGTGGTATGGCTGAAACATGACTATTGTTGAAGTTTCGCTTCCACTGACAAATCCCCCAAGAAGACCAAGAAACGCTGCAGTTATGGGATATAACGGACCAAAGGAAACAGCGGTCGCAAAGGAGAGGACATAAATCATGTTCCATTCAGGGATGAATTCTGAGGCACGGAGCCAAGAGCCATCAGTAGCAATTACACTCCCGGAATAAATGAGAATGTACGCTAGGGCAAAGAAAATGGCGGCGGAGAGGAAAGGGCGCCAGACACGGTGAATCCAAGTGCTTAAGGTTTCTCGGACTTCAACCTTAAATGTCGAGACTCGATTTTGAGATCGTGCGATGAAGGCGTCGATGAGAATTGCTAGGAGTGTGGCGATGAGGACCCAAAAATAAGCATTCCATAAAAATCGTGTATTGATAGTGATAATGCCAATGGTGATGGGAAAGGTAAGGGTGTTGAAGAAAAGGTCATAAATGGGGGGTATAAGATTGACAAGGAAGCAGAAGAATATGAGAATGAGCCAGGGTGCCATGGCTTGAAGGAGGCTCATGGATTCGATGACCGGTTGGTCTTCCTCCGTAAGGATACTCTTATCAACAAGACGAAGACCGCGGAGCTTTGAGTATACTAGCATTGCCCCGATCACTGCGAGTCCTGCAAAAATATTGGTTAATGGTGTAAGACGAACCCAGATGAGATTACATAAATAGCAGACCATTCCAGCGATGATTCCGGTCGTTAAAGCGAGTCCCAGGGCTTCGCGATTGAATAGAAGATTCCGTCCGCCTGCCAACCATAGCATGGCAAGGGCGATACCCGTAGCAACAACAGGCATGTACAGTGAGAAAATGTGTCCTGACATAAACAGAGGTTCCACTCCCGGATATCGGGTAGCCCAATAGTCTCCAGGAACCACATCCGAAAAAACTAAAACAGGAATTCCCAGAAGAGCATACGTGGTGAGGGGATCGTAACCGATGGACGGGAGCATGACAGATACGAGTGGAGAAAACCCCATCGCGAGCATGACCGGAGGGAGCATGCTTACTGGTGTAGCCCCTAATCCAACAAGGAAAAGTCCTAAGCCCACATTAATGAGCATGATTTGTATGGCCTTGTTCCCTGACCCTAAGGTTTTGAAGAAGACAGTAATTCGGGATAACGCTCCAGTTCGCACCATGTAAGTGATCATGAGAATTGAAGTAATGACCATGAGTGAAATAGGAAACGATGCTATGATGCCAGCAACGCTTGCTAGCACGGCAAGGATGGGATTCGTACCAAAACAGAGAATCGCGATTAAAAATCCAAGAAGAAATGCTGCAACTCCTACTTTATCAGCTGACCAACGACGAAAGACAAGCAGATACAAAGCGAGTATAATTGGTAGTAGAATCAGTGCTGTTCCAAGCAGGGGATTTGTAGCAACAAAAAGAGTAAGTGGTAACACCATGTCCATCAACTCATGAGGTTCTCGAGCTCTTGTGCTTTTCGCGTGCTTTTTTCCTATATAACTACCATACGTTTCCCGCTTAATTGTAATAACCTGTAAAACCCTATGTATTTTTAAGATAGTTCAAGGCGAACTCACGACCACGTGATAACCATGTCCGAAATGGAAGTCCCTATGTGGATAAGAGCCCTCGATATAATCATCGGAATCATCATGGTGGTCCTAGGTCTATGGGTGATCTGGGGCATCTTTGTTCCCTCAGTTCTCGTCGGCTTAGTAGTCATGCAAATCCTCGGAATCATCCTACTTATCTGGGGTATTTGGCAAATTATCAAAATCTTCATGTACAAAGAAGCATCAGGTGTAGTGAAAATACTATTTCTCCTTGGTGGTCTTCTCCTCATTATCTTCGGTGCAATTGCCATCGCGGATCCTCTGCTTACTGCAGGTCTTGCTGGTCTCCTCTTTGCTATCGGATTGCTCATTTATGGCTTTCTGATTCTTATCGCTGGTTTCATGGCTAGCGATGCTGGCTGGCAACGTTGGCTAGCTGTCGTTCTGGGAATTTTCCTAGTCATTCTTGCAGCGTTCTTCTTGTTTAACTGGCTTCTTGCCTATGGTACATTGCTCATCTTCTTTGCCATTGGGTTACTCATCGGCGGATTCGTTCGCATGGTCTACGGCTTCAATGGCTCCTATTACTAGACTAGACCTCACTGCAATGGAATCGGTGATTCTCATCACGAGAATCCCCTTCTCCTCTTTTTTTTAACTTAATGCAAAATCCGAATCTATTTAAGGAGTAAACGCGCGATGCCCCTGTCACGTGATAACCATGCCTGAACAAGCACAATGGTTACGCATACTGGATATAATACTTGGATTGATTGCTATACTCTTCGGAGCCCTGCTCTTCATCATCCCAGGATTTATCATTGTCTACGGAATTGGTATGATTCTCGGGATAGGACTAATAATCCTCGGTATCTGGCAGATTGCCAAGATATTCTTGGCAAAGGAAATTGATATGCAAGCTCGAATCATTAGCATGATTATCGGTCTTCTAATGGTGATTTTCGGTGCACTGTTCATTGCCGCGCCTTCCTTTTTCCCAACGCTTCTAGTGTATATCCTCTCAGGGGCAATTCTCATTATTGGACTCTTTCTCCTGGTCCAAGGAGCAATGGGCAAGGAAATGAAGCAGTGGATACGCATTCTCTATATCATCTTTGGAATCATTGCCATCGGTATTGCCGTCCCCGCCTTTATCTTACCTGCGACTTGGGGAATTGATTTGGTGTCAATTGCAGTTTCAATTGCACTGATTTTCTTTGGAGCCCTGCGACTCTTAGTAGGACTCACTGGCGACTACACTTAGTAAGACCAATTAATAGTCCATTACAACGCAAAGAGGCTGAACTCAAATGAGTTTGGCCTTCTCTTTTTTTATTTATGCTTGTGTTCTCTGAATAAGAACTCTTAGCTTCCATAAAGAACAAAAGGAGAAGACCCCCATTCACCTTTATCTTTGATTTCATTGGAGGCATTTTCTGGTTGACAGAAAAATTTGACATTATCGTTGTAGGTGCAGGAATCCTCGGGGTCGCTACAGCTTACTATCTTCAAAAGAATAGTCCAGATAAAACCATACTCCTCGTCGATAAGCTCCCAGACGCAGGACAGGCAAATACAGCTATGAGTGCTGCTGCGATTCGGAACATGTTCTCTTCCTCAACGAATCAGTTACTCACTGACACGAGCATCGATTTCTTCCGGCACATTCAAGAAGAGCTGAAATTCGACTTAACGCTTCATTTCTGCGGATACTTATGGCTGCTGAGCAATTCGCAATTTAATGAACCTAGTGTTCAAAATTGGATGCAACGCATGGAAGCAAACAATATTGCCTATCGTGCCATTGAAAAAACTGAACTTAAGAAAGTCCTCCCAAGCCTCGTCACCGATTTCTCTAACGATGATGAGGCTGAAATCATGAAGCTGAACCCTGTTGACTATGCGCTCTTTGGTGCTGAATGCGGGGTTTTAGATCCAAGTCTCTTAGTCCAATTCTATAAGGACGAATTTCTGAAACTCACCAAGGTAAAACCAAGATTCAATTTAACTGTGAATAAGTTGCTCTTGGAAGCAGAGCCGCCCCTTGGGGTTCCTGGTGAGCCCTTTGTTTGGCAAAATAAACAAATTACAGGCATTCAGTCTTCCCAAGGCACAATACAAGCTGACAAAGTGGTGCTTGCCGTGGGTCCCTGGACCAACTCTCTTCTGGACCCCGTTGGTATACCTAGCTATGTGAAAGCAAAGAAACGCCAGCTATTCATCATTGCAGGTAGTGATCACCCTCCTCTCGAAGAATTACTTTTCACTAAAGAATTCAGTGACGCAGGGTTCATGCCATTCACAATTCTTCCATC
>JABXGS010000022.1 GCA_016550425.1 archaeon | reverse complement strand
ATTACCGCGAGTCACTTCCGGCTTAAAGATCTGCCTGCTTTCAGCTCTCGGGGCACATTCCGTCCACTGCTAGTTAATCCTGATAATCTGCAAATAACTGTTCTCGAGGATGAATCAGACACGCCCTTTCGTATCCAATTCGATCTATCTAAGGGAAGTTATGCGTCCGTGATTTTACGAGAAATAATCAAGCCGGAGTTATCAACACAACTCTGAGAACTGATACACTCTAATCGAACACGATTCGAATACGCTCATTGGTCATCTCATAAATTGCACTTTCGAGCTGCTTGAGAGTAAGAGGAATATTCTCCCGTTCCCGTTCGCTAATTCGCACAATTCGTTCGAAACTATTGTCTGGTAACCAGATAGTGTTGACTCCGAGGATTTTCACTGGGCGAATGAGATCACGTAGAATATCTTGGGGATTCCGGCTTTCTTCGACAATTCGAACCTGCAACTTTACTTCGTCTTCCAATTGACGGAGAACTCGACGACTCGAGCCGATAATTCGTCGCACATCTCCTTTCCCCACTAAAACGATGATAACACCATCGATTTGAAATACCCGCTTGAATGTAACTTTCTTAATTGAGGGGAAAAGATCCTCTAAATTGATGAGTGCACGCGCAACCTTTACATCAAGTTCAGTAATTTCTCCTTCGTCGATTTTGGATTGGCAGTTTCCACAAATGAGTGGGTAATTTTTTAGACAAATTTCACAAAGCGGAGATTTCACAGTTAAGCCTTCTACTTCAAATCTTTGTAACATATAGGATCGAATTGTTAGAACGGCTACCGCTGGAAAGTTAAAAAACGTTCCCATCCGTCAGGCGAAACCATCCCTTGTCATATTGGTACGATTTACTTTACACAAGAACAACGCTCAAAAAGCAATGTTCCTACTCGTCCAGTACATTATTTCAGCAGGTGTAGACAAAATTGGAACTTGTTGACCGAGTTGTCCGATTAACAGAAAGGCAGCTTGAGATTCTGCGCAAACTGTATCAAGCTAGCATTCCGATGTCGGTACAAACAGTAACACGAACGCAGTCAGAGCTGGCCAAAGAGCTCAAAATAACTCGTCAAGCCCTCAGCAATCATTTACGCAAGCTTCGGGGCTTGAAACTAATTCGAACGGGACGCGGATTCATTGATTTGTCACCCGATTCCTTACGCCTTTTAGGGAAATCCACAGACCAAGCTTTTGTCTTCTTACGAGTTGAGCCCAAATCTCGCTTCGAGGTTTATGAGAAGATAAAACAGTTGAACCCGATTCGCCTTCATCGTGTAACCGGATCAGTAGATATCGTGGTTTCGGTGAGTGGTGCTGAGCTAGCAGAGTTTCTTTCTAAAGCTGCCGATATTGATGGCGTGGTTGAAACCTCCACTCATACTGTTCTTACGACATGGACTCCCGAAGCAATATAGAGGTGTTATTTTGCGACTGTTTGAATATGAAGCAAAGGAGGCTTTTCGCCAAGCAGGCTTACCACTTCCATCCTCGGGGCTCGCAGCCTCAGCCGAGGAAGCAGCTAAAATCACCAAGACCCTAGGACAGCCAGTCGTCATTAAAGTCCAAGTGCTTGCAGGAGGACGTGGAAAAGCAGGGGGAATAAAATTTGCAGAAACCCCCGAAGAAGCGAAGATTGTTGCGGCAGAACTGTTGCAGATGACTATTCACGATTATCCCGTACATCGCGTTCTTGTGGAACAGCGCCTTAACATTGAACAAGAAATCTATCTGGGTATCACGATTGACCGCCTCCGACGTCAACCTGTGATAATTTGTAGTTCCATGGGCGGTGTGGATATTGAACAGGTAGCGGAAGAGCACCCAGAAAAAATCACGCGATATTGGATTGACCCCATCTTAGGACTTAGGGATTTTGAAGCACGGAATCTCGCCAAGAACGCAGGCTTTGAGGGAAAAGCAATGGTCAAAGTTGCTAGCCTTTTGCTTAAGCTGTGGCAAGTGTTCATCATTAACGATGCTGAGCTTACAGAAATCAATCCCCTTATTGTCACGAAAGAAGGTGAGTATATTGCAGCTGATGCCCGACTCAATGTTGATGATAATTCCATATTCCGTCACAAATCATTAGCTGAGAGAGTGAGTTCCGGGATTTCGGAGCAAACGGATCTTGAGCAACGGGCTCAGAAACAGGGAATGACCTACGTGGAACTGGAAGGAAATATTGGTATCATCGGTAACGGTGCCGGATTAGTTATGGCGACAATGGATGCTGTCAAATATTATGGAGGAGCCCCTGCGAATTTCCTCGATGTTGGTGGTGGCGCAACCGCGGAACGCATGAGTCAGGCGTTAGATATCGTTTTAGCGCATCCTGATGTGAAAGCTGTTTTCATCAATATCCTTGGGGGGATAACCCGTTGTGATGAAATCGCCCGAGGTATTGTGGAATCACAAGGGAAATTGCCCAGGCAGGTTCCAATAGTAATTCGAATGATTGGGACGCGAGAAAAAGAAGGAGCCAAGATTTTAGAAGCTGCGAAGATTCCGTTCTTGAACTCTATGGATACAGCGGCAAAACAAGTCGTGAAACTGGCACCCACGGAGGAGTAACCATGACCATTCTAATCGATAAATCAACAAAAATTCTGGTCCAAGGAATTACCGGTCGTGAAGGACATTTTCACACCCAGTCGATGCTTGAGTATGGCTCATCCGTCCTTGCTGGGACCACCCCTGGAAAGGGCGGGCAGGAGATTGAGGGACTTCCTGTCTTCGATAGTGTTATTGAAGCCAAACAGCAGTTCCCAGAGCTGAATGCCTCAATTATTTTTGTACCCGCCCGGTTTGCTGCAGACGCTGCATCCGAGGCGCTAGATGCAGGAATTTCGGTGATCACTGTTATAACCGAACATATCCCAGTTCATGATGAGATGCGCTTCATCGAGCTTGCGCGACGCCAGGGCAGTTATGTCATCGGCCCTAATACGCCAGGCATTATCTCACCTGGTGAATGTAAACTCGGGATTATGCCAGCTCACGTCTTTAAGCCAGGTAACATTGGACTCATCTCCCGCAGCGGTACGCTCACCTATGAAGTCGCGGCCAGTCTAACGGATGCTGGATTTGGGCAATCTACAGCGATTGGACTTGGTGGAGATCCTATTGTAGGCATGTCCTTTATCGATGCTCTTGAACTGTTCGAAAAGGACAAAGAAACTAAAGCAACTGTACTTATTGGTGAAATCGGGGGAAGCGCAGAAGAAGAGGCGGCGATCTATATCAAAGAGCATGTAACAAAGCCGGTTATTGCCTACATCGCAGGACGTACCGCCCCGAAGGGTAAACGTATGGGACACGCGGGTGCCATTGTGAGTGGGAAGACGGGAACCGCAGTTGGTAAGATTAAAGCCCTGAGAAAAGCGGGAGTAACAGTCATTGACCGTCCCATTGATGTGGATGAGACGCTTCAGAAAATCCTCTAAGGGGCTCGATATCCTTTTAAGGAACCAAAGGAATCCGCACCCCCATTATAGGTGAATACGATGCCAGTCGCTGATCCAGAAAAACGCCGCATTGCGCTTCGACATCTACTTTATGTTACCATTTGTCGTGATTGTGGAGCCAAGAATCCTTTCAAGGCCACTAAGTGTCGTCGGTGCCGCCGTAAGAATCTACGACCTAAACGACGTGAACTCGTCAGGTAGTCGTACACCTCGTAGGGCCGGTAGTCTAGTGGTATGACGCCGCTCTCACAGGATTTAGCCCAAACAGGCTGGATGCGAGGAAACGGCGGAGGTCGCGTGTTCAATTCACGCCCGGCCCACCAATCCTCTTATTGAACTGGATAAGCCTCTAGGCGGTCGGGAGCATCACAATGCTTTTAAGTTGTGATTCTGCCTCGTAGCCAATCCTCATGGTGAACTGAGATGCCCCGTGAAATTCAGACTGAAGAAGAATTCCTCGAAATCGTTGAGCGCGCTAGTGAGGTGCGAGTGAAACGGCTTCGAGATGCAGTTAAGCTGAAGCTTCGAACCCCGAGTTATCTCTATACCTACGTTTGTGATCCGGGGACAGCAGAAAGGTTACTTGCTGGCTTGAAACTTCCTGTCGTGGATGTTTAATTTTTCTAAAACCCTTCGTTAGGGAATTACAGGTAGCACCCACCGAATTAGAAACCCAATTGTTATTCCAAGAAGACCCAAAGCCACCGGAATAGGGAGCCCTGCCATGATTCCCCGTTTTTCTAGGAGTTTAAGAGTAGTAAGAAACCCGATGATAATTCCAATTACGGCAAGTATTGCCGGAAGGAAACCAAAGTTTACTAACGCGAGAACAGTCATCATTCCATAAAATGCGACATCTCCCAGTCCAATATCCCATTCAGCAGTTGATACGGCTAATGCCCCCAACTTGTCGGGATCATCTTCGGTGAGTTCAACGATTTGCCGAATTGGTCCTTTTTTCACTGAGATATAATCGTAGATAGCTAACCCAATTAGTAGTAGAACACTGGTCCACACGGGAAGTACAACGCCTAGAAACGCCCCAATTGCGGCACCAAAAATAAGGAGCCCCCCATTCTTCATCCGATTGTCCTCATCCACGGTAATGAACGCTATAAAAACGGTCAAAACTAGCGCTAATAGAATTAGAGAGGCTAGAATTGGGTCAACGAGTTGGAAGACAATCACATACATATAGCCAAAATATAATGCGACGATGATACCGATGAAAACAAAGGCCCCTATCAGAAGGTAGCGCAGAAATCTTTCGCGCCCGTATTTGAGAAGTAACACAACCAAGGTAGCGCCAACCGTGGCTAATACAACAAAGAGTATGGCGTTACCGACAGCAGCTAAAATACCAAATTCAGATTCCGGAATGGGTTCAGCGTATAAGCGAAACCCAGACAAGAAAACAATGATTCCAAGCAATGCAGCAGTTATTATTGAAGTGAGGAGGTTTCCAAGAATGGTACCGCGATCTCCAGAGATTACAGGCATTTCATCAGCCATGAGAGTTCACCTTGTTTGGGGAAGTTTAATTTGCTGCCCTGTCTCGGCAACATGAGCATTTATGCCATTTGTTTTGTGCAAAGTCTTTGCTAGATATTCACAGGCTTCAGCTTCGCCATGAACAGTGTACAGTTCTTCGAGATTTGGAAAAGAGCTGCCCAATTCGAGTAACTGGTCTTGACCTGCATGAGACGAGAAATCAAAAAGCTGGTATTTTGCTTTGACCCGCTTGACTCCAGCTCCATTGTCATAATGCCCATTGTCAAGCAATTCACGACCAGGAGTTCCTGGAATCTGGTATCCTACGAGAAGGACCGCGTTTTTCGGATTATTCATAATTTCTCCCAAATACATGGCAGCTGTCCCTCCACGAAGCATTCCAGCAGGGGCTACAATCAACCCTGGATTCCTCGTAAGACCTTCACGTTGTCGACGACTGCGAATCCATTGAGTGTTTCCAAGGGCCCGTTTCAGGAGTGAATAGTTCTTGAAGAAGTGGGGATGCCGGAGGAATATCCGAGAAGCATCTCGTGCCATTCCATCCATGTAGACGGGAAAGTCCACACGATGTTTGGTAAGGATGCACAAAATTTCTTGTGCTCGGGCAACAGCAAAGGCAGGAACGAGTACAGTCCCGCCACTTTCAATCGTCTCTTCCGCGGCACTAATGAAGTTCTCTTCGATTTTTTGTCGGTCTTCATGTGCCGTCAGGGCGTAGGTACTCTCCATAATGAGCGTGTCAGCTGTCTTTTTGGGAATCCGTGCTCCCTTGAGTAGCTGCGTGTCAATGGTGTTAATGTCACCTGTATAGAGGATATCATGAGAGGGTGTTTCAACTTGGATTGCGGCGCTACCAGGGATGTGCCCCGCATCATGAAAGGTGATGGTGATATTATCTTTGAGTTCGATTGGTTCTCTATACTTGATAAGCCGAATTCGTCGGAGTAACCGATCCAGTTCTTCTTTTTCGAAGGGCAGGAAATAGTTGCTAAGCCGGATCATGTCCTTGAGCAGAATTCGGATTAAATCACGAGTTATGGCTGTCATGTACACAGGTGCGGACCCGCTGGCAAAAAGCAGGGGAAGACCACCACTATGATCCAAGTGAGCATGGCTAAGGGCGACAAACAAGTTCTTAGGACGACTGAGCTGAGGAAAGGAGGGATTACCATTAAAGGAAGCCCCGAAGTCACAGAGAACTGATGTGTCATCCTCCTTTACCAAGTATGCGGAACTACCTATGGTTTTACAGCCACCCAGAAAATGGAGTTCGGTCAAACTGTTACGAAGCCCCTGCGCCGAGACGTGGGTTTCTTGGCGGGAGTTATATTCACGCCATTTGACCATGAACATAAATGTATTTCGAACCAAAGACTTCGAGTTTAAATAGCGGTTCTAATCAGGGAAGAAAATTTAAAACCTGAAATCTTGCTGCTACAGCCATTAAGTGAATATGGTGCTGAGGATGGAATATTCTGAAGAAATTCAAATTATCTTACATGACCCCGATGTGAAATTAAAGGGCAAAATCTTAGTTTCCGGATTTCACAGTGCCTTGGGAGAAACTGGATATATTGTACTTCGCCACTTAGCAGGCCAGAAGAATGCTCGTCCAATTGGATCAATTATGAGCCCATTGGTTCCGCCTCACGTCTTCATTGGCGGTACCCGCCTTTTGATGCCCATCGAATTATACGAGTATGCTGACAAGTTCATTCTTCTCTTCACTCGTCTTCAACCCCATCGCGCCGAATGGTCACCTTTCACCGAGGCCGTGGCTAATTGGTGTGTGGAGAATGAGCTCAAAGAAGCGATCCTACTTGGGGGATTGGATTTGCAATTCGCGGAAGGCGAAGAGCAGTATCGGAGTGCTTATACTTCTACGTATCACAGCACTGCGAAAAAGCATGAATTACCTGTCTTAGAAGAAGGTCGTGGAATTTATGGACCGCTAGCCCTGATGCTAGCGAATTTCCAGATTCGCGACTTTCCAGCCGTAGCAATTCTACCATACGCTGAGCGTGGACGTCCAGATCCACGAGCTGCAAGTGTTGCCATTAATGTATTTAATCAGCTCTACGAGATGGATATTGACACCGAAGAACTCATGGCTGATGCTGAAGCCATTGAGAAAGAAATCAAACAACTCATTGAACGGCAGCAAGAACGTGAAAATGATCGCGGCGCTGGCGGAATGTTCGTTTAAACTCCAGCTAAGCGTTAGTGAACAGGAGTTCCTGGCGGTAATTCCTTCTCGGGTATCACCAGTATAACCTGGTATTCGGGATCCCCTTGTTTCCCGACTTCAGCAGCTAAAAGCATCCCCTCAGATTTCTCACCACGGAAAACCGCTGACTTGAGATTCACTAAGACAATGAGCTGTCGGTTGACCAGAGATTCTGCGGAATAATATTGAGCTAATCCTGTCACGATTTGACGTGTTCCCAGCTCACCCAAGTCGATTTGAAGTTTAAGCAAATTCTTGGTGCCAGGAACTTTTTCAGATTTGGTTACGGTCGCGACACGAAAGTCGAGTTTCTTAAAATCCTCAAATGTGATCACAAAGCATCCCTTCTAACTGCGAGTTTGTACCCTACAAATACTATTTAGCTGTGACTCTCGAATAACACCGACAAAACTCCCGTTATTTGCTATGAGAAAACCGCAGAGGCTTTTGGCAAAGCGGGTTTCTAAAGAAAGAACTAAAAGTTCGCTGACAACGGTCGTAATTGAAGCAGCAAGTTGAGAAAAGACGCTATTTGGTGAAATTACGGTGGCACGACGT
>JABXGS010000138.1 GCA_016550425.1 archaeon | reverse complement strand
TTCCTCTTGCTGATAATAGCGTTAATCGTCTCCTTAGTTCTGATTCGCAAAGCAGGTTTAAGAACCCTTATGGAGAGCTTGTAAAATGCTTCGGGGAAAAAGAATCCTCTCAACTTATTTCTACCTGTTCATGCTAGTTATTTATCTTCCCCTCCTATCCTTACTTGCGTTCTCCTTCAACGATTCGTTATCAGCAGGTTTCCCATGGAGGGGGTTTAGTTTGAGGTGGTGGGAAAAGTTCTTCTCCGATCCGGTTGCTCTCACCACTGTCAAAAATTCTTTCGTAGCCGCGGTTGCCGTAGCAGTGGTGGCTACTTTGATGGGTCTCGGGGTGGCCTTCGTTCTTGTTCGCCGTGTGTTCCGAGGTCAGAATGTTTTGTTGTCTTCACTGTTGGTGCCAATAGCCGTTCCCTATTTATTAATTGGAGTTAGTTTATTCTTGCTCCTTCAAGTTCGACTTGATCTAGAGCTTTCTCTATTCACCCTCGCGATCGGGCACATCGTTGTAGCGTTACCTTATTCCAGTTTGGTGCTCATGGCGAGGCTGATCGGGTTTGATCGATCCTTAGAAGAGGCTGCCCAAGATTTGGGAGCAACCGGGTTCACAACTTTTAGAAAAATCACTTTCCCACTCATTAGACCTGGAATCTTCGTTTCGATGTTCTTGGCGTTTATCATTTCCTTGGAAGATGTCATTATCGCCAACTTCTTAGTAGGAGGCGACGCAACGGTTCCGATGTTTGTGTGGGGTCGACTCAGGCTTCGGGAAGGGTTACCAATGGCGATGGCCCTCTCAAGTTTCATGGTCGTCATCGCGTTGGCGTTCGCGTGCTTTTTCCTAATTAGAGCCATTAGGCCCCGCCTACCTAGGCCTTCCCCGGTCTAGTGACTCCAGATCGGCAAACCAAGAGAGTTGGTCTGTCTTTTTCCGACTCGAAAAGGTGTATCATCTATAGTTCTGGAACACGTTTCAGATTTTTCACAGAGTTCAGCGAATCGATAAATCAATGGAGAATCATCGATTGCCCTGATCTGGTGAACCGATAGTTTGCCGCTGCTGTCAATATCGGTGCTGGTGAATACAAATCTACTGTTTTTACCCTTTGAAGTCGAGCCAGAACTCTTCCCATTTATCTATTACTTCAGTGGGAGGTTCTATCCAATAAGCGCTTTCTTCAGCGAAGAAGGCCGGATCCTCAAGGCGGAGTTCCTCTATGACTGGTATGAATTCGGGGAATTCCTCGCGAACTATATCGTATGAATATCTGTTGGGGGCTCCGGTGTACCACTCCATGATCTTATTGGCGCATGCCTCCCTAGCTACAACCGCGTTGAGGAAAGCGTGAGCTACCGCGTAGAGTTCCGGGTCCCTTTCCTTGAGACCCGCATTTATAGTGTAGGCCGATCCCCATGAAAGCATGGGGGAAAAGAACGAGAATCCAACGTCAAGGTCGTCATCCGTGCCGAACTCCTCATCCGGCCCAGCTTTTACGACTGCATACATATCACACCACCCAATAACCGCCGCGCATTCGCCTGAAATCAATGCCGAGTAAGCATCTTCGACGCCTACGTAGAACTTGGCTACTTTGGGGTCGAACCCCTCCAGCGCATCCTTAACCGTATCGAACTTTGACGTGTCACTGGTCCAATCTATCATGTCCTCGACGGTTAAGTTGTATCCTACGTGGCTGGCTGCCAAATCCATAATCTCGATTACAGAATCGTACATCCAAATCTTACCATCCAATGCGGGTATGTCTGAAAACAGAATGGCGGTGTCGTCCCAAAGCGCCTCTGAAATATTCATGTCCTCAAACATGTCAATCCTGTATGTGAGCGATGTGTACCCAAATTCAAATGGGACCGCATAGAATTCGTCATCCTTCCAGAATGCGTCGTAAAATTCCCATTCGGGGAAAAATTCAGCGATAAGCGGCACCATCGTGGGGTCTATAGGCTCGATCAAATCGTTGTCGATCAATTTGAATTGACCTCCACAAACCTCTATAACATCCGCGTAATCCGGATCCAACACCAATTTTGAAAGGGCATCGGGCTCATCCTCAAAATAAAGCCATTCAATGTCCACGTTTGGATAGATTTTACCGAATCCCCATGGGCCTTCGTTCCACCACATCTCGTCTTCACGGCCAAGCCCTGTCCAAGTGAAGACACGGAGCGTACCCGTGTAGTTAGATAATGGCATCTCTGGGAAGGGATACGCGCGCGCGAGAAGCGCCTCTTCGTACTCTTCTAGCGAAACCCCATCCTCCGGAGCAGGCTCTACTAGCGGTTTCACCACCCAAGTGACGCCAGCTCCAACTAATACGCATATGATCGCGGTAACAACTAAATATAACTTCCACGGCTTAGCTATTGACATGTTTTATCGTTACTCTCAGTCAATGTTTAAAAGTGTTTTGGTTGCATGCATGCCAATGGTCCCTGTTTCGTAATCAATTCTTTCTTTATGTCGGTGCAAAAATATTGTTAATTGATGTTTCACTATTCTGTGCTCTAAAGGTGGTTGGCATGCAAGAAAAGCAAGCCGTTCTTTGTGAACTAGAGAACGCGGTGAAGAATTTTGACAGAGAAGCCGCCGTAGAAGCCGCTGAAAAGGCATTGAAGATTGGTGTGGACCCTGTTGAAGCCATTGAGAAAGGATTAACGAAAGGACTGCGAGAGGTTGGAGACCTGTTCGGGAAAGGTGAACCGTTTATAACCCACGCGCGCGCAGACCCAGCGCCCTATGGAACCTGGAAGGACAAGGGAGCAAAATCGGTGGTCGACGTCGCAAAGGAGATACTGGCAACCCATAAGCCAACTCTTCTAGACAGAGACGTGAAAAAGAGACTCGCTGAAATCATCAAGGAAGGAGAAAAAGGGACCCCACATTAGCCCCCTTAGCTTGTAAAGAAATGATGTCTTTCGTAGCTTCAAAACTATGCGCGCAAAGTTTATTATATGAAGATTCGAGAATTGCCTTGAAGTGATCAAAAATGGCGTTTGGACGCCTTATATTATTGTCTGATGACGAGCTTGAGCAGATCCATGAAACAAGTTTGGAAATACTGCGGGAAATTGGAATAAAAGTTCTCAGCAGGAAGGTGCAGAGCCTCCTTGCAGAAAATGGTGCAGAAGTGGATTCTTCTCGTTCAATTGTTAAGATTCCAAGTTCTCTCGTTGAAGAAGCGATCAAGAAAGCGCCAAAAGAAATGGTTCTGTGCGGAAGAGACCCAAAATTCGACCTAGAACTTCCCTCAAAAGATTTCACTTTCATTGCCACAAGCGGCTACTCGAGTTTTATCAGAGATTTCAAAACTGGAGAAAAAAGAATGACAAAAGCGTCGGATTTAAGGGATTTTGCCATTTTGAGCGATTGTCTAG
>JABXGS010000137.1 GCA_016550425.1 archaeon | reverse complement strand
GTGTATAACCATGCGGAGAATGTTTTCAATACGGCAGCGTTTTGGTATGGCGTGACGTTTCCTGAATCGAACGGTTACCGTGTTGAGCACGACCCGGTGTATATCGCTTTCTCCAATATCGGTCAGGCTGCAGGAGTTATCGGAGTAATTGCAATTGGAACCGTGGTGTTAATCGCTCTAATTATCGTTGTGCTACGGGTTATTCGTTCCAATGGTCGTAAGAAAGATGCCTTTGATGAGGGGGCATAAACTTTGGTCGATACGTATAAAGGCGCAATTTCCTCAGTCAATAGAGAACGTGGCGACACTTGCATTGTTGATGCCAGTTATGGACAACGGATTCAAAATGAATAGCCGGGGATGAAACCAGCCAATGACGGACTTGGACGATTTTTTGACGGCCATTGGACACCCATTACGCCGCCAAATACTTGAAACCGTCTATGAAGCTCCCGGCATCTCCTATTCCCAAATTCTAACCCGCGTAAATATTTCCAGTGGGAAACTTAATTTTCACCTGCAAAAGTTGGAACCCTTCCTTGCCCAAGTCAATGGACAATACCAGATTTCAAATGAGGGGCTGAAACTCTATCGCACATGGAAAATGCTCGAAGGACGAGTAAGTGGAACTGAAGTCACAAAAACCGAAGTTCCGGGGAAATTTATTGGGCGTAGAACTTTGGCATTTATTATTGATGTAATCTTGATTTTATCACTACTTTTTATTGCTGCAGATTTTACCTCTGCATTTACCTTGATTCCCGCCTGGTGGTTGGGTGGGATTCCTGTTCCCCTATTTGTTAATCGAATCATTGACATGTTTCTTGTGTATCCAGATTTGACTGTTGTTCTGATTCGAGCATTTATCTTAGCCATTTTGTGGATGTACTTCACGCTATTAGAGGGGTACCGAGGGCAAACCTTGGGTAAAATGATCCTGGGCATTCGGATTGTTGATGTTAGCGGAGCACGAATTGCACAACATCCAGCGGCGGTTCGTGCTCTGACAAAGGTTCTCATCCTACCAATTGATATCCTTGTCGGGCTAATCAAGTCGCGAAAAGCTGGATTCCTCCGCTTTTTTGGTCAATACACTCGGAGCTGGGTTGTTCGGAACTAGCCTGAAGCAATCTAGGGGTGTTTCTTTGAGATAATCTTAGTTAAACGCAGTTTTCTAGATGGAAAACTAAACTTATCAGCTTCTTTAAATTCGTCATTTGAGAGGGGAAGCTAACGAGCAAACACTTGCCGAAAATGGTAAAGGTGTGCTTTACATTGATGAATAAAATGAAAATCCTTCCAATAGTGGCTCTAGCGCTTGCATTTGCGGTTATTTTCGCACCAATGACAACAATGGCTCTTCCACCCGAAACATACGTGCCAGGTAGTGAAGCAGCAATCTTCGACCACACGTTTGCAGAAGTGGGTGGCTGGACCAAAGAAGTCAACATAACCGACGATGATACAGGTAATCATGTGGAGCTCATTATGCACCACATTAACTATGACGGAACGGGGGCTTTTGAAGCAGCCCTACTCGCCGTTGGCGATGTGTATCTTGCTGAAAATGATACCCATTCCACATTTCCATACCAGCTTTTTGGTATGCACTTTACAACTCCAACAGGCCATGAAATCTTCACAGGTGCTGTGTTCGCCTTCATGTTCGCTTTCAACGATACGGGCGCAGGTGATCACCATAGTAACAATGTCCGTGATGCTGATGAAGACTTTTGGTTCGTTGTCCCCTATGGTTGGGATGGCGGAAATCGAACTGCAACACCCGAAGTTTCTGCGATAACTATGGACGACAGTACACCTGGTGAATACCGGTTTGGTGTCACCTACGAGAACCTCTATGCACGAATCGTTGATCGAGGAAGCCTACTTGGATTCATTGTTACCCTTGGACTTCCACTCTTTGAAGTACAAATTAGTGAACTAACCTTTGAATACGTGGTCACCGTTGATGAAGACACCGGTGAAATCACTGCTGAAACCTATTATACTATTGGACAAGTTCAAGCCCTATATGCACTCGGACAATCCATTCCTATAGCCGATGTACACGAGGCATTTGAAAACGTCACCGTTGGTGCAGCCCACTTTGTAAGTGCGTGGGGTTCGAACTACTACACTGACACTGGCTCAACAACCCCAACTCCAGCAGCAGACTGGCAATATGCAAATATCACCACAGACGCAGCAGGTAACCAACGTGCATTCGCTGTTGGGGTCCGTGGAACCTATGATCTTCTCAACGAATCCGATGGTAATGCAGTGATTAGCTCAGATAACCCAGCCTATAGCTGGGTTATGACACCTATCCTCGCTGACTTACTTCTAGTAGCCTGGCAATTTCCATTCTCTGCCGACTTTCTCTCGATTTGGGCCTATGCTGTCGCTAGTCCTACGCTACAAGGACTTTATGATGGCCCACGTGACCTCTACAACCATGCAGATACGGCATTCAACAACATCGCATTCTGGTATGCAATTACCTTCCCCAAGTTTGGTGGTTATCGTATAGTCCACGATCCCGTATACACTGCTTATTCCAATATTGGTCAAGCAGCACCACCTGGAATTCCTGGATTCCCATGGGAAGCCGTACTTATTGGGGTCGTCACCTGTTTGGTGGCTGTCTTTGTAGTCCGTCGTCGCAAGAAAGCATAACTTCCTATTAGGAGACCCATCGTTCCTGAATCCGCTCGTCTCATGTAGTCGGGCGGATTTTCTCTCCTTTTTTATTTCATCTGAATGAGAGGCGATGATAGTTACCGAGTGTATTGGGAAGACGGAATGGGTTAAAAGCTCTTTAAGTTAACAGTGTTAACATGCCAGTACGTGAGATTATTGAAATCGACGAAGAGAAATGCACTGGCTGTGGTGAATGTATTCCCAACTGTGCTGAAGGAGCACTCCAAATTGTTGATGGGAAAGCCAAACTCATCCGGGACGATTTATGTGATGGACTCGGTGCCTGTTTAGGTCACTGCCCTGAAGGTGCACTCACAATTATCCACCGAGAAGCGCCCGAGTTTGATGAAGAGGCTGTAGAAGAACATTTGGGAAAAACTGGTGCACCTGAATGCCT
>JABXGS010000021.1 GCA_016550425.1 archaeon | reverse complement strand
GACCACGTTATTCTTATCCCCCAACGAGATGGGTCTCTTGCTGTTTATCCCGTCAAGGAATTTTCTGATGAGCCCTCCGAACAAGATATCATGATTGACCCCGAAGATGAACCAGGAATCCTCGAACGGAGACTCATTGCCGCTTATCTCAACAATTTTGGCATCATCCGGATTCGCTCCAGAGGTGTGTTCACTCCAGAACAACAAACTCTTGTCCGAAAACGGGTCCGCATGCTCACCGGATTGCAAATCATTGATGCCAGCACCAACGAAATCGTCATTCAGTCTCTCATGAGACTAAATCAACTGGACCTCCCAAAGAGCATGCGCTTAGCCCACCGCATCACCTCCACCATGCTCGTAGACGCCCTTTCTGCCCTTCAAATCCGTGATGTAGAACTCGCCAAAACGGTCATAGGACTTGATGAGGATGTTAATCAATTCTACTTTCTAGTCTTCAAACAGCTCCGAGCGGCTTTACTAGATCCCCGCTTCATGAATGAACTCAGCATCGACTCCATGGACTGCCTCACCTATCTTATGTTCATTCAGCGTATAGAAAACGTGGCCGACCACGCAAAGAATATTGCGGAGGCTGTTATATCACTCGGAAATGAAGAATGCCCCAAAGATCTTCTTAATCTCGCCTTAAAGACTGGAAACCACGTTCACCGCATTTATGCTATGGCTGCGGAAGCCATGCTTATCGGTGATGACAAAGCTGCAAATCATGTTATTAACGAAATCGATCATTTCGTCCCTATGCGCCAGCAAGCCGAAGAACTCATGGAAAAACACCTCGTCAAACTTTGTGAACAAATGCTACCCAAACTAACTCCCGAAAGCTGCGCACTTTTCGGTCCTCACCAAAAGGCAATGTTTTGTTTAGAAAGTATCTTCGAAGCCTTTGGTAAAATTCTCGAACATGCTTCTGCTATTGCTGAAATTGCAATCGACCGCGCTTTAGAGCACGGAAGTCGCTGGCCTGTAAAAGAGATCCCAACCAAATCGACGAAGAAAGCAAAGAAATCAGCAAAAACCACAACCTAGTTCGTACTCCATTCAAATAAGTTCTGAAACCAAACCATAAAAGGGGCTTTAGTTAGCCCTGTTATCCAAATACTGCATTTAATCAATCTGAGGTTAGTTGAGTGGTTTCCGATTCGCTCGATCCTATCCGTCCAACCGACATTGGTAGTTTTCCCCTTGGTGACATTAATTTTGAACATTATATTCAAGGAGCGATAGACCTTGAAGACGGAAAGCACACCGAAGCTGCTGCCTATTTCGTTCAACAACACAATATTGCGTTCATTCGCAAACTCCAAGCCTTAGGACCCACTTATGGTGTTCCCTGCTATGTTCAAAGTAGTGTAATGCGAGATATGCTCACACAATTCCTCAACCCAATTATCCGTCATGGCTCAGGACTCGATAAAACGGGCGATACCTATCTTTGGGATGGCTCCACGATTCAACTACCACCAAGAAACGCCCAAGTCGCTGAGCTTCTTGCCCTCCAACAAGGTGCAAAACTCATTTGCGAAGAACTGAGCATTGAACGCATCGAATACCGAGCTTGCATCACAGGTCCCTTCGAAATGTCTACCCGGCTTTGGCAGAGCATGGGTTTCAGTCCACGGTACGACGAATCTCTTATCGAAGCTTTTGCCACCATCGTCAAAGCCTTCCTAAAAAATGCCCAAATTTCAACAAAATACCTTAATCCTCTTATCATAACCCTCGATGAACCTTCAGTTGGAGTTACAGGCGTCGGAGACATATTCATGGATGTGGAATCTGATCCTCAACTAGCCCATCTCATTCGGACATGGAACAGAAGTCTTTCTGTGGTTCGTTCTCAATGTTTTCGGGGTTTGCACCTTCATGCTTCACCTTATCATCAGCTGGGATATGCCAACTGGAATCTCCTCGAAGCTCATCTTGGTGTTGTTGTCTCCAAAGCGTGGTTACAAGAGCATGACAAATTCATACGCGCTGCAATCCTCCAAACTGAAGAACCTACAATACCCGCTAACATCGACCTCCGAGTTGCATGGGATGAAATCCAAAGCGGACACTATCAACCATATTTACAGCCACAAGAAGAAATGCAACAATATCTATCCCATGCGATTGACCGTTATGGTGCTGATCGTGTGCCCTTTGCTGGTCCTGAATGTGGATTTGGGTCATGGAATTGGAACTATGGTGACGAAATGGTTCTTGCTAATCTACGAACTATGCATCGAGTCATTACAACTTTTAATCAAAAACAATCTGAGTCCTAAACACCTGATGCTTCGATGATTCGTGGGATGAGTTCTTCCCACTTCACTGCCATGACATGGCATCCAGTTGCATGAGTCGTCTTGCGGAGTTCCCTGAGAAATTCTCCATAATACTCCACATTGTATTCTGCGATTTTCTCTTTCCGACGCTGTTTATCCTCAATCGATTTTAATTCTTTGAGTTTTGTCATCATTGGCTCTGGAATTTTTACACCAGGAACGAATTTTTCCATCCAATCAGCAATTTTGAATGATTTCAGTGGAAAGATTCCAACCAATGTGGGGATCTTGATGTGTTTAATGGATTTCATGAATTCTTTTGCCTTTTCGATTTCAAAGACGACTTGGGTTTGAGCGAATTCCGCACCCACTGATTCTTTACGCTCAAGTTTGAGGATTTCAGGTTCTAAAGGAACGGCCCCAGGGTTGATAGCCACTCCCACATGGAATTTCGGTGGGTT
>JABXGS010000136.1 GCA_016550425.1 archaeon | reverse complement strand
TCAGTGTCTAGTACCACGGCTGTGAGGTTACTCATTTTCGCTGGGAGCATCGGAGCCAATTCTTACACCATCGGTACGGTTGATTCACTTCGGAGTAGGGCTACAGTAACGGTTAGGTAAAAAAGGCTTCCTCTAGTTTGGGCTCTTGGAATTGCCTAACCCACAACATTTATGTGCAAACTAGAAATCTATCACGCTTGGTGAATTACCATGGGGTATTTAGTTTGCCTTCATTAGCCCCGCGGTGACACCACAAACCATCTCCTTTTCTGACCAAAGTCGATTATATTCAATTAATGGAAAGAAGAGTAAAGGTATAAAGCCCCTTGGAGGATGGACGTGGTGACATCGCTTTCTCGTCGTCGAATGTCGTCGGATTTGTTGATTTACAATTCGTTGACTCGAAAGAAGGAACAGTTTGTTCCACTTGAATCGGGCAAGGTTCGAATGTATACTTGCGGGTTGACCGTGAACTATCTAATGCATATTGGTCATGCCCGAACCTATATTTTCTGGGATGTGGTAGAACGATTCCTAGAATATCTAGGGTATGATGTACGTCATGTTTCGAACATCACTGATATCAGTGTAGATGACAACATCCTGAAACGTGTTCGAGCAAGTGGTGAAGCATTTCAACAACTTACCACACAGCATACCCAGGACTACTACCAGGATCGCTACACATTGGGAATCCGGAATCCGTATACCTATGCTATTGCGACACAGCATATCCAGGAGATGATCGAGTTGGTGCAGCAATTACTCGATCTGGGGTTTGCTTATGAAGCAGAAGATGGAGTCTATTTCCGGATTAGTAAATTTCCACAGTATGGCCAGCTAGCAGGATTAGATCCTGCGAGCTTGAAAGTAGGAGCGAGTGGACGGGTCGATAAGGACCAATATAACAAAGAACATGCCGGGGATTTTGTCCTCTGGAAAAGAGCGAAACCTGGTGAACCATTTTGGTATAGCCCTTGGGGACCCGGTCGACCAGGCTGGCACATTGAATGCAGCGCTATGTCCATGAAGTATTTGGGGACAACGTTGGATATCTCAGGTGGCGGAGAAGACAATCTGTTCCCCCATCATGAAAACTCTATCGCCCAGAGCCAGGCAGCTACTGGCAAGCCGTACGTGCGGTACTGGATGCATGTCCGGCACCTCAATGTGGGTAGAGCAAAAATGTCAAAGTCCACTGGGAACTTCCTGACGGTTCGTGAAGCTGTAGAAGCCCACGGAGCAGCGACGTTACGACTCTTCCTATTAGCAACACATTACCGTAAACCAATTACTTTTGATCAAATGGAGGTGGAGCGCAAAGCGCAAAAACTGGATCGGCTTCGCCAATTGTTAACCCGGTTAAGGAGTCTGACTATGACTCCTTCCAATATCACTGAGGATAAATCCAAAGAAGCTCGCGTCGTATCGAAGAGTCGTGAAAGGTTTATTGCAGCCTTATTAGATGATTTCAATACAGGGCGAGCGGTTAATCACTTCTTTGGCCTGGTAAATCAGGTCTACGGTCAACTTGAAACGGACCCCGATTTCAATATCGCAACAGCTCATGCATTACTCAACTTCTTCGGTGAAGCAGGCCGTATTTTGCTTGGTGACCTCTACATCCGAGAAATCCTACCCAAGGCGGATCCAATAATCAAATCCTTGGTCGAGTTATTGTTGAGTGAACGGGCACGGTTACGGAATCAGAAACACTATCAAGAAGCTGATGCCATCCGGGTAAAGCTTCAAGAAGTTGGATTCAAGGTAACCGATACAAAAGATCGAACACTTTGGTGGAAGAAGTCAGTGAATCAAAAGGAAAAATCTAGAGACGCCCACTGAAGGTGGGCGTTAAAGTTACTTAGGCTGTTGGAATGGGTGGTAGCGGAAGAGCTCCAGCGGCTTGTAATGCAAAGTCGACAAAGACACCGGGGAAGAGGCCAAAGAGGATGATGAAAATCATTAGCACTCCTATGACGAAGAGAAAGAGCCAGTGAGGGCGTTTCGCTGTAGCGGCTTCGGGGCTAGGTTCTGAGAAGACAAGGAATTGAATCATTCGCAAGTAATAGACGACACTGAAGGCACTCATCAGAACCATGATGATGGTGGCAAGGTAAGCGCTTGCGACGATTGAGCCCCAGATGATGTAGAATTTACTATAGAAGCCAACTAGTGGTGGGACACCTGCAAGGGAAAGAGCAGCAATGGTGAAGCAGAACATCACGAATGGCATGCGGCGACCGACACCTTGCAGTTTATCCAAATCGCGAGTCCCTATTTGGTGCAAGAAAATTCCGGCAATTAAAAAGAGCATACCCTTGGCGAGCATGTGGCTGAAGATATGGAGTAGGCTTCCGGTCACCGAGTATGTGAGAGCTTCTTGGGGAACCCATGGGGCATGGGGCATCATGGCGACGCTGAAACCAAAGATGATGAAGCCAACGTTTACTATTGTCGAGTAGGCGAGAAGACGTTTCAGATCCTTTTGGGTTAGCGCCATGAGGTTACCATAAATCATCGTGAAGAGGGCAAACCAGCTGATGACAGCACCGTAGTAGACGAACAGATATGGGTCGAAGAAGAGGACCAAGAGCCGAATAATCGCATAAGCACCGGTCATGATGACGACCCCACTAAGCATGGCGCTGATGCCACTGGGAGCAGCTGGATGGGCATCAGGTAACCAAGTAGAGAGTGGGGCGATGGCAGCTTTGACACCGAAACCAATTATCAGACCAACAATAGCGAAGATAAGAACACCATAAATCGCGGAGGTGGCTGCTGGTGGTCCAACGAGGAGGGCAGCGAGCGCGGGACCAATTTGATAGAGGTTGAGTGTGCCTGTCAGTCCATAAAGAATGGACATTGTGAATAGGATTAAGGTTGAACCAACAGCACTGAGAAGCAAATATTTGATACCAGCTTCGAGAGGTTCCGCTTCCTCTCGGCGGAAGGCAACCAGGACATAGCTGCTGATGGACATAGTTTCCCAGAGAATGAAAAGGGTGAAGAAATCACCTGCGAAAACCACTCCAATCATGCCACCGACTAGTGTGAGAAGGAGGGCATAATAGAGTGGGAGGCGTGTGTCGTGCTCCATGTATTTAATTGAGTAGAGGGAGACGAGGATTGCAAGGGTTAGGAAGATAACGGACATATACACGGTTAGCATGTCAATGCGGAAGAAGGTGGCACCGGTTGAGGCATCAAAGGCACCCAAGGGCCAATACCAGATTTCGATCGGTCCGCTAGTGAGTACCTGCCAGTAAAGCCCTAAAGTTGACCCTCCCCAGAGAGTGGTAATTGAAAGAGGCCAAAATATGATTAGTAGACCTAATATGAAGAACAGGGCAGCAAGTACGCCTAAACTTGTCTTGCGTCGGTCCTGCCAGAATTTACCTAGTAACCCAAGGATGAGGGCACCGACGAAAGGTAACCAGAGGGGTATGAGTTGAATCCATTCTGTGGGTCCAATTGCCATCTTTTTTCAGCCTCCATTATGGGGGAACTAAGGGGAACCCTGGTGGGAACCAGGGGAGTTGTTGTGTGAATGCTGTGAAAAGCGGGTTCACCACGATCATCGGCCAAATTCCAATGATAATGATAAGCGCCGCTAGTAGGAGCATGGAAAGTCGCATGATCCATGGACTCTCAGTGATATTTTCCAAGTCCGCAGGTGTCTCGCCGAAGAAGACGCGTTTCACAAACCAGAGGACATAGGCAGCGGTTAGGGCTGATCCGGCAACCGCGAAGATGAGGAGCCAGATTGTGTACGCAAAAGCAGCTCCGCCGAAGATAAAGAATTCGGAGAAGAATCCTGCTAAGGGAGGAGTGCCAGCAAGACTCAAGCCTGCAATCAGTGCAATGGTGGCAGTCCAAGGCATTTTCCTCCCCAAACCACCCAATGCGTCGATGTCTCGACCTCGTTGATGACCCACCTGAACGATGAGGACACCTGCAACCATAAACAAGAGCCCTTTGCCAAGGGCGTGGGTGAAGATGTGGAAGGCAGCCCCTGTCACGCCAAGAAGGACAGCGGTTCCGAGTCCGAAGAAGATGTAACCCATCTGAGATATAGATGAGTATGCAAAGAGCCGTTTCGTGTCCTTTTGAGCCAGCGCCATTGCTCCACCGTAGAACATGGTAACGATGCCAAAGATCATAATTACCATCACGAAGGCGCCAAAGGCAGGAAGCATATAGCCCATTAAAATCCTGATAATCGCATACGCTGCGGTGGCAATCATTACACCAGACAAGATTGCACTAATTGGAGTGGGAGCTTCAGCGTGAGCATCGGGTAACCACGAGTGAATCGGGAAGACCGCCATCTTGACCGCAAATCCAATGGTAAAGAGGACCACCAATATCTTAGCAAGTTCGAAGAACCCTGCATAGATTGTTGGGACAGGAACCCCAGCAGCCCATATCCAGCTTAGGTCAATCACTTGGCTGGGTCCACCTACACTTGAGAAGTCAACTAAGCTGAGGGTGGCAACACCATTGATAGCAGATAACGTATACATACCCGCAATGCCCACGATGATAAGTACTGCACCAACGTGTGTGTAGATGAAGTATTTCAGGGCGATTTTGGTGGATTGAGGTTTGGTGCCCCATTCAGCGATGAGGAAGTAGCTGGGAATCAGCATCAGTTCCCAGAGGACGTAAAATTGGAAGAGGTTGGTAGCAATCACTACTCCAAAAATGCCCGCATTGTAGAGTAGAAGCAGGGCATAGTATTTGCCGTGTCCATGTTCCTTCTGCATGTACACTAATGAATAGATAGTTGCGGCCATGGTGAGTATAATGATGATTCCAGCTACTGTGATACTGAGTCCATCAAGGAGCCAACCAAAGACGAAGGGTCCCCAAACGAACCATTCGAGGTAGACGCCTGTAAGCGTTGCTTCCCACCATGCGAGGGCATAGGTAACAAGACTAACGAGCATAATCACAACTGCAAAGATTCCGGAATAGCGTCCATTACGCCGTCCAATGATGTAAGCAATCAGCGATCCGAATATCATGAGTAACATGGTAATTGAGAGCCAGGGTACGAGCGCCATCTTGTATCACCTCATGGTAGGAAGGGAATAGGTATCATAAGTACGCCTCCTATTAGCTGAAATAGCAGTAGGAGGAGGATGAAGACGAGGGCACCGATAAGCAGCAGAATCATGTTCCAACTGTGGATACCGGTTTGAATTCGACGCCACCGATGGCTCAACCCAGTTGCGCCATCAGCGATTAAGTAATTGGCACCATCAACGACTTTGACTTCGACCTTATTATAGAGTCCTCGAGCGAACCAGAGACCGCCATCAACGAAGACTTTGTACATTAGAGCATTCCAGTACCAGCGTTTGTAGAAGAACTTGTACAAGCCACGCAGGGGGCCTCGACCCACGAAGTCAGGACTCCAGCTGCGTCGGATATAGAACATGTACCCAAGGAGTCCGCCAACGAGGACGATGAGAAGTGAGAGATAGAAGGTAGGAGATGCAATCAAGTGCTGGAACATGTGAATATATTCTTCGATTAATGTTCCTAGATGGGGTGGACTCGGAATCAGGCTATATTGAACATCCCAGAACGCATAGAAGAATTGCTTGAAGATTGGTTCTAGGAATCCAACTACAATCGCTGCTGTGG
Source organism: archaeon (assembly GCA_016550425.1). The sequence continues at coordinate 16,494 of JABXGS010000136.1, read as the reverse complement.
CGAGAATAGCTAGGGGAACCCACATCACTGCAGGTGGATCATGAGCAGGTTTGCCTTCTTTTTCGAGGTGTTGGACATTCTTACTCGGTTCGCCGTGGAATGTAAGTCCGAACATTCGGAAGGCATAGAAGATTGTCATCACAGCGGTGAGTGCGCCAAAGAAGAGGAAGATCCATCCCCAAATGCTGCCGGTCATTCCGAGTTCATAAGCCGAAGTTAAGATCAGTTCCTTACTCCAGAAAGCTCCAACGAATGGGAAGCCTCCAAGGGAGAGTACACCGATGAGCATCACTATCCATGTGATAGGCATGAGTTTACGGAGCCCACCCATGTCGGTCATATACTTACTATGAACGGCGTGAAGGACTGCACCAGCCGAAAGAAAGAGAAGGGCTTTGAAGACTGCGTGAGCCGCCAGGTGGAAGACCCCTGCCGTGTATCCTAACACGCCATCGGCAGTAAAAGCAAATATGCCTAAGGCCATGAACATATAGCCCAGTTGACTAATCGTACTAAAGGCGAGGACTTTTTTCAGTTCATTAGAGGTCAGTGCCATAGTTGCAGTCATAAAGGCTGTGAACGTGCCGATAATTGCGATGATGAGGAAAAAGTTGGTTAACACTACAGCGGCGATTGTCGAACTTGCGGCAAAGAAACCAGAGACGAGAATCGGAGCCATTCGAGCGACCAGATAAACTCCAGCTTTAACCATTGCAGCAGCGTGAATTAAGGCAGAAACAGTTGTGGGTCCTGCCATGGCTTCAGGAAGCCAGAACTGCAGTGGGAATTGAGCGCTTTTACCGATGGGACCAAGGAAGAATAGCAGAAATACCCCAAACAGAAGAAGCCCGTTCAAAATGGCAGCCATGTTGAAGAGCCAGGTGAAATCGTAGAGTAGGATCTGATAGTTTAGAGTTGGAATACCTGCAGATACGGTGAAGAAGAAAATAAAGATGATAGAGATGAGTAAACCAACATCGCCCACCCGGGTGACGATGAACGCTTTCATCCCACAATGTGAATTGTATTTGCCTTCAGTGAGGTCACCCAGTTGATCATCATGAATCATGTTAGACCGGTTATACCAGAAGCCGATCAATGCATATGAACAGAGACCAACAATTTCCCACCCGATGAATGTGACAAACAAAGTATTTGCCATTACTAATAGCGTCATGCCTCCGATGAATAATTGCATGAAGAACCAATAGCGGGTGAGCGAAGTGTCACCTTCCATATAGCCTAAGCTGTATAGAAGAATGAGGAAACCAAGGCCTGTGGCGATGCAAGCCATGAATACTGAGAGGGGATCAACGAGCATCCCAAACTGAATCGTGCCTATGACTGGAATGGTCAACCAGTTAATGGATGTCTCATACCAGAGTAACCAAGGTTCGGCTACTGTTCCACCAATCCAAGTTAATCCAGACCAAATGAATGGAAGCATGGATAAGGCCATGATCATGCCTAAGGCTCCGAAGATGACAGCTCCAATGTCACGAAGACGTGGATGAATTTTCGCAAAGATAGGTGTCAGGAGAGCCCCAATGATTGGGAACAACCAACAAAGCCAAGCAGCGTAAGGAAGCATTTTTCTTTTTCACCTCAGGTTAATGACGCAGTTTGTTGAGTTTTCGGATATCAAGGGTTCCGAATTTATTGTAAGCGCGAATGAAGAACGACAAAGCAATTGCAATGACTCCACCGCCGATACAGATGCTGACAATGACAATCGCCTGAGCCATTAAGTCAATGTAAAAGCCTGACCACGCCGTAGCAAATACGATGAAGTTCAAGTGGGCGCCATCAAGTAGTAATTCCAAGGCAATAAGGAATTTAATCATATTCCGTTTAGTCGCCATGCCATAGATACCAACCGCATATAGGAAAACCGCTAAGATGAGAAACGCCACAATGGGGACGCCTAAAATTTCAAGATACGACATGGTGTTTTACTCCTTCTCCTCTGTTTCAGTAGGTTTCTTCGTGATCTCGTAGAAGAACGCAGAACTGGCCAAAGCCGCTGCCAACAAAAACACACCTAACAAGACCATATCAAGACCCCGATAATGCCAGAGCATGTTACTCAAAGTTTGAATCATTGCATACACGTTATCTGGTGATGTAACAAATCGCATGGCCCAAGTAGCGGGATCAATCACAACACCGGGATCGAGGTAAAAGTTGAATGCCATACCAATCACATAAGCGACAACGACACCAAACATCACAGTGAGGATAAAACCAACGACTTTGATTCTCATCAGACGTCCTCCTCTGTAACTTCCCCAGTCCCACGACGCGTCGTTAGCGAAATGCCGGAGATGATAAGCACTGAAACAGCACCCGCATATACTGCCAGTTGGAAGAAGGCTACCCAAATAGCGAATAGCACTAGGTAGAGAAGGGCTAAGGTGACCGCTGAGCCTGCTAGGTAGAGGGCAGCGTGGAGTAGGTCTTTATCTTCGATGGCTAGGATAGCAAAGATAGCGGTCATAATGATGAGGATGTATACGGCATACATGCTCAGATGCAGCCCTGCGATGAAAAAGTCGAGGGCAAAAAGTAACAGCATAATTACACTTAGAAGTATCAGGCCTAATAGGCCAACGACAACGGTCCGTGATAATGACATCGTTGGACTCTCCGTCACGGTGACTGAGGTACTTAGACCCGCTTTTTGCTGTGTTCTGCTTAAAAGTGTGACTACAAGTTTGAACTTTTATTGGGCTAAGTCGTTTCTAGTCCTTTGCACTCTAATTTAATGAAAAAAATTATACGAGTGGAGGGTCCCATCTATCTTCTGAAGCCCACCTCAGGGAGGATTGCTAACCGTTTCATTACCTCCAACCATTTCCATATTTGGTTACAAAGATTCAGGTAAAACCACTGTAACCACAAGCATCATTAGCCATCTTGTGGCGCAGGGGCGCCGAGTGTTCAGCGCGAAACATGTTGGCGAACCTGACTTTTCTTTGGATTCACCGGGAACTGACTCGCATCGCCATCTTGAGGCAGGAGCTGTGGCAACCGTTCTTCATAGTGAAGCATCCACAGCCCTCCTACTTCAACAGCCAATCACTAATCTCAATCAATTGTTAGGTTATGGTCAAACAGCGATCCCGTCAGATGTTATTGTTCTGGAAGGCTTTCGGTTTTGGACCCAGAAAAGTCCCGATGTTGCTAAAGTTATCTGTGTTCGAAGTCTTGAAGAGATTGCGGAATTCCAAGCAGAAACTGTTAGTCCGATTCTTGGACAGTGCAGCTTGGACCCAGAGCTTTCTTCGGTGATTCGTATCCCTGAGGAATTCCCCTTCCTGTTGGAAGCAATTGATAAGTGGCTTCTCACTAATCCAACAACACCAATAGGTGACGATGAATGACTCCAGATGAAAGAAAAACTACCCTCATTGTATTTGGTCGTGAAATTGGAATGAATGAGTATGTTGACAAGCTCTTCCAGAGTGTGATTCTTGCAATTCTCTCAACCTTAAGAGCCCCCAAACCAAAGGGCACTGAAAAAGTTCGAATTGAAATTAGTGACTAGTCGGCTTACGAAAGAGGGTTAAATTAGTTTTTGCCTTCTTTAGCTGAGTTGAACATTAACTAGATTTCTCACTTTCGTGAAGTACTGATTATCTGAGGAAAGAAAAAGTTCCTGCGGGAGCAAGCCTTTTATACAAAGCCCAACCCTTGAAACTGCAAACGAGCCATAGAACCTGTGGTGAACCCAAATGATGCAGGTTGATCCGTATTTCAGCTGGCTAAATAACATCAGTAATGTTGGCTGGTTTCTAGCCGCATTCGGCGTCATTCTAATCATTATCCTTCTCCTTTATTGGATAGGCAAACGTATTGCCCCCCATAATCCCACGAAGGAAAAGTTGACCACGTACGCGTGTGGTGAGGATCTCGCGCCGTCGAAGGCTCAATTTCACACCCAGCTTCTTCGTTATGCCGTCTATTTCACGATCTTTGATATCGTGGCATTTGTGCTAGCGACAGCAATGGGCGTTCTCGGATGGGTTCCAATCATGTTTCTGGGAGTCGCATTCCTCGCGATTCTTATTCTGCGAAAATAACTGAAATGAGGTAAACACAATGGGTATCGTTGACAAAATTGTAACATGGGCACGCATCAAGTCGCCCTGGGTGCTTCACCTAAACAGTGGCGGATGCAATGGCTGCGATATTGAAATCCTTGATGCGCTGACTCCTCGGTACGACTTGGAAAGATTTGGCGTCCTACTTAAAGGAAGTCCTCGACATGCTGATGTACTTCTTTGTAGTGGCCCAATCACCAAGCAAGTAGCCCAACGGTTTCTAAGAATCTATAATCAAACTCCAGATCCCAAATTTGTTGTCGGTATTGGTGCCTGCACGATGTCAGGCGGTGTTTTTCGACAGTGTTACAACGTTTCTGGTGGGTTAGAGGATGTCATCCCAGTGGATGCATGGATACCCGGATGCCCACCAAAACCAGAAGCAATCATCTATGGCGTCGCGGCGTTACTTGGGAAATTAGCTGGCTCATGAGATTTTTACTAAATTAATGGAGGAAACGAGTTATGGCACAAGAAGAGAAACCCCCGAAAAAGCCCACTAAAAAAGAAGCTGAAATGATGAAAGAAATCGAGAAAGCCATGGGCGATGATTTCATTTCAACCGAGTTCTTACGTGAACATAGTATCTATGTCACCGTGAAAGCTGAAGCCGTTAGAAAAGCCGTTGAATTCATGAAACAGGAATGGGGGTTATACCATCTTTCCACAATCACAGGCATGGATCTGCGCGGAGAACTTGCAGTGATCTATCATTTCGAAGTCAAATCTGTTTCAGTAAGTTTACATATCCAAGTCCCCACCTCACATCCCGAAGTTGACTCCATTACGCCCCTTATTCCCGGAGCAACTTTGTATGAACGCGAAGTACACGATCTTTTGGGCATCAAATTCAAAGGACACCCGAATCTGAAACGCCTAATCCTTCCCGAGGATTGGCCAAAGGATGTTTATCCACTTCGAAAGGATTGGGAATCCCCCCGGCTAGATAAGCCCAAGGAATAGGCGTCTGCCTATCCCGAGTCATTTGCTTTTATCTCCAAATTGGCAGTGAAACTAAGGACTTTACAGGTCAACTAGATTTCGCTGGTTTGATACCGAGTTTCGTGAGGGTTCCTATTGATCCATCATTGAAGTGAGGGGAGCGGTAGAGAGTGTCGCCATATTTTTCGATTTCACGGGCCTCATCTGCTAAACGCGCTGCAGTCCGCATCATTTCGTGGGCACTGGCAACAGTAGGAATGTATTTTTCGTGTTCTTTTTGTTTGAAGCAGCCTTTGACATTGATTGCAGCAACCGCTTCGGCGATTTCGTACGCAGCTCGTGCTTTCACCTTAGCATAGGGATTGGTGAACTGGCCAGCACTAACAGCTTTTGCGGCATTCACGACCAAGGCAGGGAGCTTAGGAGTTTTTCCATTGGCAATACTAGCAATAACCTCATCCAAAGCGAGTTGAACTCGCCGTAGTGCCCCTGTTGCAGCAAGTACTCGAATGACATCTACATTGAAGAGCACCATCTCAGTGGGATCTAAGAATTCCCTGCGTGCCCCAATCATAGAGTCAGCAGGAAGTAGAATGTAGCCAAATCCAGCTTCAGTAAGTGACTCCCGTTGATCTTTTGGTAACAGATCCGAGAGAAGGATAACCGGGATTCCAGCTTCTTTGACGAGTTCACGAGCCTTCGCAGGACCTTTAAGCGCAGCATTTGGACTGGGAATAAGTACCAGGTGCGGTTTTTGTTCAATGAGCAGTTTTGCGCTTCGTTCTGCAGCAGCTTCGTCCATCTTGGCTCCAGAGCCAATTAAAACAACCGCAAAGTCTTCACGCTCTGCTCTTTCATCAAAGAGGAGTTCTAGCAAGGGCGATGTTCCGATATTACCCAGTTTCAACACACCAAGGAGGAATGGAGAACTCATTGTTTAACCACCAACCATTTCATTATTAGTAGGAAAACTAGAAGTTTGTGGTGTGCTCTAGTGTCAAAAGTGTTTACTTTTAGAGAAAATACGCTAACCTTAGGTAGAGTTCTAAGATTTGATTTTAGGAGCAGCAATCTTACGAAGACGTTCTAGCCCATCTTCGGATAACTCCTCATGCAGGAATATTCCAGCAGAAATCATTTCGTCAATAACAGCTTGTCCTCTCTCACTGCGAGCAAGAACTGAGGACCATTTCCCTGGTGTACCTGCCCCACCAACGGAAATATCTGCAAACTCAGAGGCGAAGTCTTTGCATTCGTGACATCCGGGATCAATCCACTCCCGGGCTTCGCTCAACGGAATCGTAAGGGATTCTTTTGCCCCGCGGGGAAAAACTAGGAGTTTGCCCTTAATATCGAGTTTCCGAAGATTCTCCAACGGTACACCAAGTTCACTCGCAATCTTGTCTTCCATTAGTTCTTTGAACTTGAAGGTCTCACTACAAAAGAGACCAATTGTCATCACGACCGACCGATCCACTTTCTTCAAGGGTGCCAACCGCATTCGTTGGATGGCCTGAATGTGACAAGGAGTTCCAACGACAGCAATCTGTTTGAGCTTCCGTTCTTTCAATGCTTCTTTTAGTGCAACTAGATTCGGGGACCGTGTATACCTGGATTTGGTGGCGGAGATAATTTCGTCATGTGTGGTCGCTACCATCGGTTTTGGCTTCCAGGGTTCATTCGAATCGATACCTGAGATGACAGCACCTTCAATCACTCCTGCGTCTAGTAGATGCAGTAAAATTGCGGTAACTACTCCACCGTCCTGTGCACGTTTTCGAACCGATTCATCAGCGTTTCGAAGAGCATAGGCTTGGCGATACACACCAAGAGCTGGATCACGCTTGACATCTTCACCAAAGACTTGGGGATAAAGTGGAGCGTAATCATCAATCATCCGTGGACAGGACTTCCAGCAAAACTCACATTTAGTACAATCCTTTACAAGCGTAGGTCGTAGGTCCTGAAGTTCAATCGCACCGATTGGACAAGCTGCTTCACAGCCACCACAACTACAGCATTTTCCAGCATCTATCACATTCGTTCTTAAATGCTCAAATCCAAGTTTTTCCTTGCTCAATTGAATCATCCATCTTCGAATACCCGGTTTGTAATCAAAAATGGATGTCCGCCTACTTAAACTTGCCAGGCAATACGTACCAAGGGGTAGTAAATTATTCATCAAGCTGGATAATGTTCGGTTCAAGATGAACTTCACACGCAATGGAACGGGTGATATGACAGTACTTTTCGGTTAGGGAAACAGCACGTTTAACTTGATTAAGCACTGCCTCTTTGGGTACGGTAATCTTCATAGAGATGTAAATGTCGGAGAATTGCCAACCCCCTTCTGGGTGCTTCTGGAGGACCCCTCGGCCCGAAACCTGATGAGCCTGGAGGGGCTGCTTCATTCGTTGCATCATACTGGCAAAAGTGGTGATGTAACAACCTGTTACTGCACACATGAAGAGATCATGGGGGGAATAGGCGTCGGGTTCTCCTTCCCAATAAATAGGTGAAGAAAGCGGGAGATCAGATTTTCCCTCCAATGAAATGGTTCCTTCTTTTCCTCCAGTCCATACGACCTCTGCGTTAAATTCATAGGATTCAGGTTTTTTGTCACTCAAGATGATTCACTTCTCGGCATTGAATCACGAGAAGCTTTTAGCTGTTCGGGAAATTCAACCTCTCAATGAAGATGCAACTGCGAAAAAGGTATATGGCATCCCAGCTGAATGTCTACCCTCGAGAAATAACCTTGTTTGGAGGACTCTTTGATGGTCGGAAGCTTTGCAAATATGGACCCCTTAGAATTACAGAAAGGCTTTCGTGATCCCGAACTTGCCATGAAAGCCGCTCAAAAAATCAAAGAACTGACGAAGAACCGCACCTTCAAGTTCATGCACCTTTGTGGCACCCATGAATACACCATCACCCATTCTGGCTTACGGGATTTGCTTCCAAAAAATGTGGAACTCATCGCAGGTCCGGGGTGTCCAGTTTGTGTCTGTCCTCCAGAAGATGTAGCACTGGCCATAGCAGTCGCTAAGCAACCAAATGCGTTGTTAACCACTTTTGGCGATATGATGCGAGTTCCAGCAGGTGACCTAGGTTCCTTGAATGCAGCACGAGGAAAAGGGGCCAACGTACAAGTTGTTTACAGTATGATGGATGCGATTATCGCCGCAAAGGAGCATCCAGAAAAAGAGGTGGTACACTTTGCGATTGGTTTTGAAACGACTACCCCACCCACTGCTGCTGAAATTTTAGGAGATGCACCAAGCAATTTCAGCGTCTTAGTAAGTCATCGTCTCATTCCTCCAGCTGAAGAATTTCTTCTGGACCAAGGCGAGGTTGGGTTACATGGATTTCTGCTTCCGGGTCACGTTTCAGTGATAATCGGTGTTCAAGGATATGAACATATCTCCAAAAAATGGAAGGTGCCTCAAGTTATTGCAGGGTTTGAACCCTTAGATGTGCTCTTGGGGATAGTGATGCTCCTTCAACAGCTAGAAGATGGTCGAAGTGAAGTGGAAAACGAATACACCCGTGCTGTGACCTACGAAGGAAATGTTCGAGCCCGTGAAATGATCGAAAAGGTGTTTGTCCCTGTAGATGCGCGTTGGCGGGGAATTGGGATAATTCCCGAATCCGGGCTAGCTTTACGAGAAAAATACATGTCATTTGATGTCCGAACGCGCTTTGAAATCGAGTTGGAACCCCAAAAATATGAGATGCCTCCGGGGTGCAAATGTGGAGAAGTCTTGCGTGGGATTTTGCGACCAGAAGAATGCCCTCTCTTTGGAAAGAAATGTGTACCTCAAAATCCAATTGGTCCCTGTATGGTCTCTGCGGAGGGGACATGCAGTGTAGTTTATGGAGCGAAGATGATTCCCTAGATAACTGAGATACGGTCTACTTTCATTAAAAGACAGGTTCTACCGACTTGACTCTTTTTTAAGTAAACTGATGGCTTGGGCTAATGCTTCTGCTCTATTAGTTCCAATCAAGAGTCGTTTCCCGTTTATTAGCTCCAGTTGAACACCATAATGGCCACTAATATTGTAAGCCATCCCATTGAATCCAAATCTTATACCATACCCTCCAAATTCACTGAGAGGATCATATGTTCGTGCTTGCCAATCTGCGATTTCAGTGGGTACAATTTTCCGAGACGAACGATAAAAAGGGAAGAATCGGATGAAAAGTCCATTTTTTCTTATTTCAACAGTTAGATTTGCTGAATAAAAAAAGATTAGAAGTACAATTGCACCACCAATCATTAGGATTCCAACAACTATCGCCAATGGCATAGGTAATGGCTCAAATACCATTCCAAAAAGATAGATCGCAACAAGGAGAAACGAACTTAGGAAAGCGATTAACAAACTCCAAAAGCCTCTAAATTTCTGAACCTCACGAAATAACAAATCGGACTGGGGAACTGTTAGATTTGATGGTTGAAATTGTAATCTTCACTCTCCTTGCTAGAATCTAGGAATTTCAACGCTAAAAGAATTTTGAAATAATTTTATTTGATTTTTCATGATGAATACGAAAGTTACCAAGATCGATACAAGTCATCTAATGCAGATTGAACTTCATTCATCCAGAGATTTCTCCGATTGTTTTTGGAGTATCGTCTCATGGAATGCAGTGCTGTGAACCCATTCTGTAGCTAATGTTTCAACCTCTGTAACCTTTTCTCGAAGATATCGATCAATCACAATTTCTCGTTGAATATCTGTAAGACCATGAGAAGCCCAGAATGCTTCACGAGCCTCCTGTGGAATTGTTGATAGAAGTTGTTCTTTTGTAGTTTCGAGTATATGGCGGGCGAGTTGAGCTGCTAGTTGTTTTGAATCTGTATAAAGGATCCGTCCTCGTATCCAGAAGCGACACTTTGAACGTCCCTGGCAAGGACCACCTGCAACTGGACAAAATACCACGATTCTTCACCCAAGCGCACTCGTCGCACATAGCACTATAGCATAAGCCTTTTGGAGTTTCTGCAATCTTCAAATTAACCGATTGGCCAGTAAATATCCTCAGAAGCTGTAGTCGCTACAGCTAAATCTCGCATTAGCATCATCAAGGTAAATATATCGTAGTTGATGCCCTCACCGATGGTTACAAACCGCTGGGATTCACTGACAAATGCTCTTTCTGGCAACCAATCAGATGGCCAGGAGGGAACCGTTTCAATTTGAATCAGAGTTTTCTTGAGTCCATCAGCATAAGTGACGATGAGTGGCACAGTAGGGAGATGGAGTAGATAAATTTCGGGTCGAAGTATATCATCAATCCCGCTTCTTACAACTTGTAAGGGAGGAAAGAATCGTTTACCAACCTCTCTTTCAATTGGGAAAGGAAGTAGTTGTTCGAGTGTGGCTACATCACGTTTACTTATCGATCTAGTTTCTAGGGATTCCCGCAGAAGTACAGCAGCAGTAATTAGATTGTTCGGTTTGGTGACATTAGCAGGTAGAGTGGGGGCAGGTCCTCGGAATGCATTGAACGCATCTTTGGGATTGAAGCCTTCAGGTGTGATTCCGGGATGGTTTGGATTCAGGGTTAGCCACAATGCAAACGGGAGAATTGGTGGTTGCTCGGTGAAAATTGTGAGTTTGAGTTTATTGGAAAATGGTCGTGTCAGATAAAGGGTATCAAAAGGATTCGTTGAAGAGAGAGGAACCACTAGAGTATATCCACCGAAATCAATAAGTTCGGGGGTTTTTCCGCGCATTTCCAAATCCACTGAAGCCTCTGAGTGCGTCTTGATCCGTTCGAAGGCATTGGGCATGAGTAAGAGATGTGGCTTTCCCTTTGCGTAGGGTTTAAGCTGCTTAAGAAGCGAGGAGAGAAGTTGGATATGTTGATCAGTAGCAAACTGGTCTAAGAGGGCGAATAATTCTGGCTCCTGACTCCGTAAGCTTTCCATGGTTGTTTCCTACTTGGATTCGCTGGAATCCTTTGTTCTTATAAATCAGCGAGTCCAACAGCTTTAAGGGCAGCGGATGATGGGCGACCCGTTTTTCGATCCCAGTCTCGATATGCATAGTAATCATCAAGTTGCTTCTCAAGATTGGGCACCATACCTCTAGTGCCTCCATCGGGGAGAGGTTGAAGTAGCAGTTTTGGAAGGCAATCATCCTCAGGTTTGAATCCAAGGTTCAGATTAATGAGGCGTTTAAGGGTGATAATACGATCTCCAATATGAAGCAGCTCTTGGGGAGTTGTTTCTCGATCCACTACCAAACTATAGAATTGAGCTATTTCATCGACCGTAAAAGTGGGGAATTGGCAGATAATCAAGGAGTTGGAGACTTGACGCCAGCTCTGAGATTTTGCCGCAATTTCACCCATACCTTCATCTGTTTGAGGATCATCTGCGTCGATATCGAGCTCTAATTGCACTTGGCCTTGCAGGACCATGTACATATCGCCATCCAAGTGAGTTCCACCCCGTGGACTTGTTGCATAACTGGTAGCCATGCCGAAGAGCGCTCGTGGGTCCCAACAGGACACTTCTAATCCTTTCACATGGACAGCGAGATCTGCAGCATCGTAGCGTTCACCCATTGAACGGACTCCCTCTGCAAGGATATCACCAAACCCTTCTCGATGAGCAATTTGCTTGATTAATTCGATAACAGGTTCTGGATTTCCCCATTCAAGTAACATACCTACTTCTTTAGGGGTGAGTTTGTCTAGCTCCATGAGATAATGGGCAAACCCGATGCAATTTCCAGTACTAATGGTGTCTAATCCCAGATCGTCACAGAGATGACTCGCCATAAGTAGAGCATCTAGGTCATCGATGAGAATCATCGACCCCAAGGCACCAAGTGTTTCATATTCAGGACCTGAGACTCTGGGTAGCTGATATTTGCCTCTAGGTACTTCGACGACGCGACCACATTGAATGGGACACCGGTGACACCCATCCCGACCAACTAGCCGCGTTTCAGATATCGTTGCCCCGCTGATGTTATCATGCGTAGGGAATTCCCCTTGGGTGAAATACTTGTTCGGCATGGAACCAATTTCCTGTGATGGTCCAACTGCGGTAGCTGTACCCATCAGTCGGTAGCAGTCAGGCATGAAATCTTCTATCATCACCTTATTTGCGGACCTGGCAAGTTCTATAATAGCATCATGATTAGCCACAGGAACGGGTTGATTTCCTACCACTGCCAGGGCTTTGAGATGTTTACTCCCCATTACGGCTCCTAGTCCCATTCGACCTGCAGCGCGACCTCCCTCGGACATGATATTAGCGTATTTTACCATGTTTTCGCCAGCGGGACCAATACTGAGTGTGAAAAATCGTTTTTCGTTGATGTCCTTGCGTAAGAGTTGTTGGGTGGAGGAAATGGTATGGGACCAAAGATGGTCTGCTGGTTTGAGTTCAGCTACGCCATAGAGTATTGAGAGATAGGTGGGTTTCTCTGCACGTCCTTGGATAAGTATTCCATCGTAACCTGCTTGTCGCATTTCAGCACCGAAATAACCACCGATATCTGCTTCGCCCCAAAGACGTGTGAGTGGTGAACGAGCGCAGATGGCCATTCGTCCAGAGCTGGGTACGGCTGTGCCCCCAAATGGACCTGCCATGAGAAGTAATGGATTTTCATGTCCTAGTGGGTCTGTATCAAGTGATAGGAGTGGATATAGAATTCTTGCAGCTAGTCCTGCGCCCCCGATAAAATCGTGAGTCCAGTCCAAAGGCGTTGGCATGTCTGATGTTGCACCTTTTGACAAGTCTACCTTTAGCATCTTACCTGTGAACCCGAACCCCTTTGTAATTATCAATTTCTTTCCTCCATTACAGTGGATTCTGGCTAGTTTATTCCTTAGAAGTCAATTGGTTTGCCTTCAAAGAGATGGTGCCAGAACCGTTCAATGTCTTCATTTGTAGGCTCGCGACAATTGAAGATATTGACTGCTGATTCCTGTGTGAAGCGAACTAAATCGTCATAGTTATTTTCGAATTTCTCTTTTGAGATTCCATACTCTTTCAGGCTAAGGGGGGCTTCCAGTTCTTTCATCAGTTTCAAAACAGCATCTCGAAGCTTGATAGTTGCAGTTTTATCGTCATCAGTTTGGCTTGCGGTTCCTATTGCGCGGGACAATTCACCATACAGATCTGCGCTGGTTTTCATAGCGTATTCGATGGAATAGGGGAGAACCATTCCGACTGTTATGCCGTGGGGAATTTTGAAGACTGCACCCATTGCATGACCAAAGGAGTGAGTGATTCCGAGGAACGAATTACTCCAAGCGAGCCCGCAAATAGAAGCAGCATTATGTAATTTCTCACGAGCCTCAGAGTCATCAGGATTTTCATATGCCTTCGGAAGATACTCGAAAATCATACGCACCGCATGAATACACAAACCATTACTGAAATCGTTTCGCCATTGCACCGTATATCCATCAATGGCTTGAGCTAAAGCATCCATACCCGAAGAAGCGGTGACTTTTGGCGGCATGGATTTGGTCAGGCTAGGATCTAAGATTGAAATATAGGGCATTAATTCGGGATGAGTGAGTTCCATTTTATTTCGATCTTTTGTATCAGTGATAACCGCAGCCCAGGTTGCATCAGAACCAGTCCCAGAGGTTGTGGGAATAGCAATTAATGTCGTTTTACTCACAGATATGGTGGTGAGCGGGGTAATATCGATAATTGGGTGATCTGGATGTTCATTAAGAATCCGAGACACTTTGGCGACATCGATTACGGATCCACCTCCTAATCCGATTATCAAATCTGGATTAAATTCACGTACTTGTTTCGCACAAGCTTGTGCAACGTCATCGGGAGGTTCGGGAGTTACTCCATCAAAGAAAGCGACTTCTTTTCCACTCTCTTTTAACTTCTGCAAAACTGTATCTAAGAATCCCAATTTAACAATAGTTTTGTCTGTGACGACAAAGGCGCGCTTTCCTTCAATTTCCTTCAGGTGGTCCAGCGCATCTTCACCAAAGACAATAAGGCGAGGACAACGGAAATACCACATATCAACAACCTCTATGGATTCATGCACGAGTCTAACGTGCACTCTACGCAAATCTATATCACATATTCAATTCCAGTAGAAAAGTGGATAGGATAGGGAACCTTTTTCCAATGTTTACAGACCGAAATTTAAAATTCAGTTTTAATCATCTGCGCGGTTCGAACCAGTTCTTTGGCTGCACGTGTTGCCCGCATAACTTTGGCTCGATCACCGGTTAGTTTCATTTTACGAGTAAGAAGAGCTTTGATAGGATCAAGTCGACCTTCAATAATGTGCTGCCAATTTGCCAATTCACCCTCGTAAATGAAGGCGGTATCTTTGGTGTCACGGTTTGGTAGCAAAGCATGCTCACGGCATTTACCATGCCATAAATCCATCCACATCACAATTTCTTCATCAATTCCAGCGTCCTTGCTAGGCCACACAATAAACAGAAAATCGCCTTCCCAAGTTTCAGCTGCTTCTGCATATGCTTGATTGTCATTCAAGGTCTTTACAAACTGTTCAATCCATTCGGGCGTACCAAATTGCACCATTATCGTTCACCAGGTTCAGCAAGAGTATAGAGGAGATAGATGAAGACGTCTTTATATTCTGTCTTTTCGTTCAAAGAATTTCGCCCAAATGGCTTAAATCCAAGTTTCAAAGAAGTTGCCCTGCAATTGAGTGTGAAATTACAATGCCAAAATATACACTAGTTCAAATTTCAGATTTACATATTGGTGAAGCCGGATATCGCAAAGACATGATTGTAACCGCAATTGACGAAATCAATAAATTGAAACCCAACCTGGTCATGGTATGTGGCGACCTTACATGGAATGGTGTCCGCGAACAATTCTTAGAAGCGCGAGATATCTTACAGAATCTTGATTCGCCAGTGATCTATACCATGGGAAATCATGATGCTTCGAATGTTGGTTACTTGACCTTTGAAGAACTGTTTGGTCCTCGTTTTTCTGAATACCATGACGATACTGTCTTTCTCATGGCTGCAGACAGTTCAGAACCGGATTTAGATACTGGTCATATCGGCAGAGAAGGCCGGAACTTCATTGACAAGGCCTTTTCTGATGTGGAAGATGGATTACTAAAAATCCTGGCTTTGCATCACCATTTGGTTCCCGTTCCTCGGTCAGGTCGAGAGCGCGACAGCATGGTTGATGCGGGAGATATGCTCGAATTGCTAATGCATAAAGGAGTAAGTCTAGTTCTCAGTGGACACCGACATTACCCCTGGGTTTGGCGGCTTGAAAACATGGTTTTAGTCTATTCAGGAACCTGCGGGAGCTTGCGTGTACGTGGGAGCCCGGGCCAGAATTACAACATCATTAATATCGGTAAAAACACAATTGACATCTCCACCAAGCTTATAGGTGGCCCAGGACGTCGACGGGGACGCTACCGTTGGGGCAAACGTGGAATAATCTCACGGAGTAATCACTCACCCTAAAGGGTGGGAGGCATATGGTGGATTTTTCCAATATTTCGGGAGTAGTCTTGTATACATCGGATATGAATCGAGCCCTAAATTTTTACACTAAAGTTTTGGGATTTGAAGTAGTTAAAATAGAATCAGGGTTTGTTACCCTTCAATTACAGAATATGAAGCTCTACTTACATCATGCTGAGAATCCTCCGGGGGAAAAAGGAGCATCGCTGAAAATCCCGCAAGTTTCATTCAAAGTTGATGATATTAATGCTGCGTTTCAACACTTACAACAAGCTGAGGTCAAGATAACCCGTGGGATTGTTAAATACAATCCAACCACGTATGTGTTCAATTTTCTTGATCCTGACGGAAATTCGCTAGCGTGTGAAAGTAACACACGCAAAATGGGATAAGTACTAATCTGCCCTTAGTGAGCTTTGATTTCAGCGAGTAAAGCGGGATCAAGGTTCATTCCACTAGCGATAACCGCGATTGTGTCCTCTTTCTGGATGGGTACGCGTCTTTCTAATAAAGCAGCAATGCCCACAACACCCGCTGGTTCGAGGATTTGTTGTTCATGGTCGAGGGTCCATCGAATTGCCTGTCGTAGCCCCTGTTCTTTAACAAGAACCACATCATCGATATGCTTCAGACCAATATCAAGATTCAATTGAGCTGTATTTCCCGCCAAACCATCGGCAATTGTGGATTCCACAGGAACATGGAATAATCGTCTTTTATGGAAATTCTCATAAAATGCGCGAGTAGCGGTGGTTTGAACCCCAATGACTCGAATCGTTGGATCAACAGTTTTAACCCAAAGTGAGATACCTGAGATTAGTCCACCTCCACCGATAGGAACAATAACAAGACTGGTTGCAGGAAGGTCTTCTAATAATTCGTAACCCACAGTGCCTTGGCCCGCAATGACAAGTGGATCAGCATATGCGTGAATGAGTGTAAGTTCTTTCGACTCAGCGTACTCAACACT
>JABXGS010000135.1 GCA_016550425.1 archaeon | reverse complement strand
TAGAATGGATCAGGACGAGATGGGGGCCACATTGGATAGGATGCCTCCTGTTTTTTGGTATCCGTTGTGTCAGTTTTACTGTTTTAAAGACCAAAATTTATCTGCAAAAAATCGGAAAAAAAGAAAACAACAAGCCTTATTCTTTTTATTTTCCAACAAGTACTGCGTTATGAAGGAACTGGATATCTTTAGAGACGCGGTGAAGGTAACGTATCCTTAGTCCAGATCCATCTATTTGTTTCAAATTCAAAATTTACTGAATCGACGACAGGTGGGACAGTCCACCCATACGCTTTCCATGCAGGCTTCATTGATAAGACCGCAGGAATTTCAATTGATGTAAAGATTCCTTTCAGAGCTGTTGATATTGATACAGCAATAGCTGAAGGTACAAGGAGGGTAATAACACCAGTCCCGTTATCTAGTAAAATGCATGAAACATGTGGAAACAATTGGCAAGCAGAAATAATTCGTTTTGTTTCTTCTTTTGAAGACACAAGATGAATGTAAATAACTGAATTCAACCCAATATTTAGTAAGCCGATCCCTAGCGGCGGACTAATTAATTGATTCTTTTCTAAAAACTTCACCCGCCGTCGATAAGCCATATGTTCTGATTCTTTGAAACCAGCTTCGCGCAACTCATGAGATTCAATGAATTTCATATGCCTTGTTATGAGAAATGCCTCTGTTGCCCGTTGCATATACACAAAATCTTGCTGCTTGATTTTGAGGGTTTTTTTAGAATGGGGCGGTGCTAATTTAAAAGAATTAATCGGTGGTAGGTGAGTTGTTAAATCTTCAGAAATTAATCGAGAAAAACTATCGAGAAGGGCTTCGGTTTCTATTGACCAACCTCCTATTTGAGAGTCGTATAAGTCTAGGTTTCGAGCATGCATTCTTTCCGAAATGAACCCGAACTCAGGTTGGCTAAGATCAAAACTAGAGGAAACTTGTCTTAACCATTGGTGAAATCGGGTCATGCGTTCTACCGGAATGAGAAATGAGGCCAGTAGCTGATCATTAAATTCCTGCATAGCAAGTGAGTACCGGATTTTTGATATCATCCGCATTAATGAATCAATAATCTTCATTTTTGATGTGGTGAATTTGACTGTAATTGGTTGAAGCCCTAATTTAGGATAGTTTGTGAAGATAATAAATCGCAGTAGGTGTTTTTCTGCAAGGCGTTTGAAAACCTGACTGATTGTTGGTTGACGGAGCTTGAGTTTTGCTGCTAACTCAATTTGTGAACTTGATAAGCAGTCGTTCAGACCCCGAAGAACTTTGAGTTCAATTGGACGAAGAATTCTATGATAATTAAACATCCATCGCTCTAGACTCTCAGTGTAACTTTCTGTGCTCAAAGGCATCCTTAATTCATTGAATGGTTTTAACCAATCTTTTGCCATTTTAAGAAAATTACCATCAACAAGATTGTCAAAATACTCGAATCCTGCAGTGGGATAATAACGATAAAAAGTGAAATATTTGGGAGGAGACACTGCTTGCCAGATTTGTAGGAATTGGTTTCGACGTTTTCTCGTCCTAAGAGCATAACGATAGTAGTAATAGAGTCCAAGATCAGCAGCTTCGGTAACTTGACGAATATTATGTGGGAGATGAAGGAGATAGGCTTCACGCCAAAGAATGGGGTCAAGGTATTTTGAGTATTGAGTAAGGATAGTTTGAGAAAGCTCTAGGTTGTACTGACTCATATCATCTAAATATTCTGTTGCTCCGAATCTTGGCCCTGTAAATTTAAGGGGAACATCTACGAAATTAATTGTGGAATAACGGTCGAGGACTGGGGACCCAAGATTCGTCTCGGTGGTTATCAGGATTTTTCTAAACGCAGCGATGGCTTCCGCTGTGTATTCATTAAGCGAATTTATCTGGTTTGCTGGTTGTTTTGGGGTCATAGATGAAAGTTTCCTGTTGTATTTCTCCAACAATCATTTCTATCAAAGGAGTTGTCTTTATAATATTCGACAATTTGTTCATAGCTTGTATGTGGAGTTTTTCTATAATTCCGTTTCTGGATTAGTGACGCGACTGCTTGGTCGTGGTCCGGGTGGCTGAGCGGTGTGAAATTTGTAGGCTGTTTGGATGCTTCGTTGGTTACAGATTGCGCATCTCCCCTTGTGGGATCCGGCTGCTGATTGAGGGTCTGGAAGTGTGCGGGGGTATAGTCTGGCAGTCGGGCACAGCCACTGCGTATTTTTTTGCATGGATCTAAATGGTCCTTGGAAAAAAGGGAGTGGTAGCGGGGAGTTGATTTGAACAACTGATCTCGGGGTTATGAGCCCCGCGGGATATCCTGGCTACCCCACCCCGCTAGTGGGTTGTGTTAGAGATGAGTCGGTGAGGTTGATTTAAGCTTTATGCCTTTGTTGTGGTGCTAGAGGTGAGGAGTCGTACTTCGATACTATAGTGCGAAATAGTTGTGGGGATTAAATATCCATCTCAGCGTACACTATTGGTGAAGAGTGTGTACCCACAACCTGGAGACGAACCGGGCCCGTTGTGATAGATGCTGTCTTATCGAACTATTGTTCGTTGGAGAAGGCGAATTAAGGCCCGAGGAACTTCTCTATAGGAATTAACTTTGATATGGCGACCACGTCCGAGTTGGGCAATTTGTTGGCAGGTTTCTTCGCCTTGTGGATGGGTACCGGGTGTTTGAAGGACGTGGAGATTGTGGAATTTTCGGGCTTGGGGTTCTGGTGGACCCCCACGGTTGGCTATGCCGTCGGTGATTAGGATTGCCCAGGATTCGAAGCGGTTAGCGCGTTGGTATTGGGTAAAAGCTTGTTTGAGTGCGTCATTGATATTGGTGTACCCGGCTGGTTCGGTGTCAAGGATGGTATCGACGATGTGGTCAATTGTTGTGTATTGGTCCATTGCTTTTATGATGTTTGCAGCTGTGTTAAACACAATCAATGCATATTTGTCGTGTCGAAGATGATAGGCAGCTACAGCGGCGGCAGTAGCGGCTGTAAGGAGTTTCGGTCCAGCCATGGATCCAGAAGTGTCTAGAATGATGGTACCAACTTTTTTGCGAGCAATTCGTTCGATACCGATAATGTCTGAGTAGTTGATGAAGTTGGGTTCGAGTAGGGTTTCTTCCAATGTGGCTTCAAGGTCGAATTCGTCAAGCCCCGGATGGAATGGGACCTGTTTGATATTTTCAGGTCGTAATCCCCGACCACTAATTCGGAGTGCTGAGTGAATGATAGTGGCTCGGGCGAGTTGGCGGAATGTTTGTTTGTATTGGCCACGGATTTGGTTGCGGAGTTGAAAGAAGAGAAGGGGTGCAGCGACGTTACCTTCTCGGGCGGATTTAGCAATAAGATGTACACCATCTTGTGTTGAGATTGCTTCACTAGTGGCTATTGGTTGAAGCTGGGCAAGAGCTTGGAGTGCAGGGATGTTCCCCAGTTCGATTGCGATTTCTGCCATTTGTTTGGCTGTTGGGTAATCGAAGCTTCGCCCTAATCGTAGAAAATATTGAAAGTCGCGTCCTTTTGTACGTATTTCGGATTCGAAGAGTTTCTCATCGGAAATCGACCCTGAGAGTACTATGGGCACGTCATCGGAGGATGATTCCTCCTCGGTGATCAAAAATTTGCCAGAACAGCCCTCACCAGTGTGCGAATCACATCGACTGGTGATTTTTGGGAAGTATCATGGAGTTCGATTTTAGGAACCAAGGACATGATAGCGGCTTGCTCCCAAATATGATTGCCTTCTCCGGGCAATTGAGCATAAAGGGCAGCAATGTCCAAGGCGCCTCGGACGCTTGCACCACGTCGGATATCAGTGTAATCACGAGTGGCGCGAGTTATGGCTACAGCGATGTTTACTGGCTCCTCATCGGCGATACCGGTATTAGTCTTGACAATTTCTCGTTCTTCGGCTTCACTGTGATAATCTAAGAAGAGCCACACATACCGATCACGCAGAGCTTCACCTAATGGAGTGACACCCACACTGGCTTCTGGATTTTGAGTGGCAATGATTCGGAAGCCATTTTTAGCGTTAATTGTACCGAGTTTGGGAACATGGAGACGCCCTTCGTCCATAACGGGAAGGAGAGTGTTTTGTGTCGCTTCGGGCATCCGGTTGAGTTCATTAATGAATAGGACCCCGCCATTTTCCATGGTCTCAGTAAGGGGACCTGGGATGAAAGTGTCTCGCGTATAGCCGTCTTTGAGCACGACGGGTGGGTCAAACCAACCGACTAGTTTTGCTGAAGTATAGCGCTCATCTCCATCCACCCTGAGAAAGGTTCGACCAAGAAAATCTGCAATAGCTGAGGCGATGGTGGTTTTTCCAACGCCTACGGGCCCTTCGATGAGTAGGTGTTTATTCGCTGAATCTGCTGCTAGACATTGGGTAAGGATGTCCTTTCGTCCAATGATTTTGTACTTGCGTTGAAGTGTAATGACGTCCTTGGTTCTGGGCATAGGTTCTCACCTTGTTGCGGTGAAGAGGATTCGTCACCAGTTGTAAAGGTTTTGGGTGTTGTTGAATATTATTGAAATAGAAAAGAATGTTTATTGGGTACGAAAATCATAGTCTATTATTCTGCGGAGTTGGCGGAGCGGTAACGCGCTGGACTCGAGTTGCACCGGGTCATCCAGTGACCTCTTGGTCGCAAGGGTTCAAATCCCTTACTCCGCGCCACTTCGTTTCACCTAGATTACCAAGTCTGCGATATCGATACTAGATTCAAAGATGCGTTCCAGATTATGAACCACTCGATCATAAACCGGGAGCACCGTCATATCCTGTTTTGCAAGAAACTCGGTAATCTCAGTGACTAACGCATTTGTAGTCTCCTTCAGAGCAATTACATGTCTGGCTCGCGTATTATCTTGTTGTAAAACAGCAGAAATCGCTTCTCGATGCGCAGAGACTACTTGCTCACTTAATTTCCTAAGTATCTGAGAAAACTGACGAGGTGGAATAACATAATCTTTGGATTGTAATTGTTCAGCAATGCTTGCGCACCCATCAGCAATGGCTTCTACTTCTTTTGCCACCAACCGATAATCTAGCAAATTAAGAGGCGACAATAGGTGATCACCAATTGGAGAGGCGATAGCTTTCCGGAGTTGACGAACTACCAGAAAATAGAGACGATCAACCTCTCGGTCCCGATCTATCACGTCCTGAGCCAGCTCTTGGTCATTACGGATGAAGGCGCGAATTGCGTCTTCATGCATTTTTGTTACAATACCATATGTTCGACGCAAATAGGTGATGGCGTTAATACTCCGTGGGATAAGACATTGAAGAGTCATTTTTGATGCATCTTCTTCCATGATTTCTACGCCCACGAGAAATTCAGCCATTCGTTTGACCTCCCGTTTTAAGGCCGGGGTCATGGCATCGCCTAGATTAATCTCGATTACGTCATTTCCTGCCAAATACCCTGCAAGTATTTCGCGAGCCACGTTTGATGCTTCTAGAATCTCACTACGCTGACGCAAGGGATCCTCAGCGAGACCCGGGTCAATAATGAGCATGCCATCGGCGCGTTCATGAACTAGAATCATAGATCCTTTTTTCAAACCGTTATTATCGACCCAATGTTTTGGTACCGATAAGAGATATGATGCTCCAACTTGCTGTAATTTTCGCGCTTCCATTTTTTTCACCGTTGCTATGACTGTATGTATTTATCTTCAGTGTTCTTTATGATATCATTCCGACGAACAGCCAGATAAAGGATAGGAACAACAGTAGCTAGGCGATAAGTCGTGTCAACAAACGACCCTAATGTCCAGAAAGCCATTTCGAAACTCATCAAAGCAGGTTTTCAAATTAGCCCTGACACTTTGAGTATGTTACAAACGGAGAAGAATCCCAACCAAGTTGTTGACCGCTTCTTAACCTCAAAGGCTGTTCACCCAACCGATACACCGATTTTAAGACCCTCACACTTCCATCCAACGGTACAAGAAAAAATTGAACCAACACGGGAGAACGGAATAATCAGTGAGGAACTACAGATACCAAAGCCCACCAGTGCAAAAAGAATCGCTGAAACAGTCAAATCCGATCTCAAAATTATCAAGGACCCAACCCCCGAATTACAAGGCAAAGGGACTATTGAAGATTTTAGGAAAAATTTTCAGGACCGGTATTTCCGAATTCGAGATATCATCTCTCAACGGGTTGACGGGAAAGGTATAGTTGATATCAAGTTTGCATCTGAAATAAAGGAATCCTCTACGAAAAATAAAGGCGTCAAAATCGTGGGTATTGTGAACAACAAATCAATGACCCGTAGTGGTAATATTGCTTTGGAAGTAGAGGATCCAAGTGGCCGTATTGGTGTAATCATACAACAACGGGATCCGAAATTAATTAACAAGGCTAACACAATTCTCCTCGATCAGATACTCATGATAGAAGGTAACCTAGTTAGTGCTGACATGCTGATTGCCAAGGATTTGTACCTGCCCGATATTCCCTCTAATCGCCGTAACCATCGAGCAAAAGACGACATCAGTGTACTACTAATCTCAGATATTCATTATGGGAGTCGACATTTTCTCGATAAAGTATTTCAGCGCGTCATTGATTGGCTTCAGGGTAACGAAGGTGACGAGGAACACGTTGCTTTAGCTGGGTCTGTAAAATACATTGTGATCAACGGGGACTTGGTTGATGGAATTGGCGTGTACCCTAACCAACTATCTGAAATTACGATTTTTGATCTTGACAGCCAATTTAGTGGCCTCAATCAATTTCTTCAAGAGATTCCTTCTCACATCGAGATACTTATCGCGCCAGGTAATCATGATGGAGTTCGTGTCGCCATTCCACGCCCGGCCATCGATGATCATTACTTTGGTTCATTACGAGATGCTGGCTTGAGCATTCACTCATTGGGTTGCCCAGCTCAGGTGAGTCTTCATGGTGTAAATCTCATGATATATCATGGTGACAGTCTTGTCGATATTATGGGAGCCCTTTCCAAACCCGAAGTAGAAGCAAGTTATGCGGCAATGCGTGAAATGTTACGAGGAAGACATCTTGCACCTATTTATGGAAAAAGCACTACGGTGGTCGCAGAACCCCGTGACTGGCTTGTGATTGATGAAGTTCCAGATATACTCCATTGTGGTCATATCCATGTGACTAGCGTAGGGAGTTACCGTAACACGTTGATGGTCAATTCGGGAACTTTTCAAAGTCAAACAGAATACCAAAAATTAATTGGAATCGAACCGACTCCTGGCATAGTTCCTTTAGTTAATCTCAAAACCTTGAATGTAAAGACTCTCAACTTCACTTAAAGTTGTATAAACTCCCATGTGTCCTGTTGGAGAGATTGGAGAAGGCGAGTAGCCTCTTCTTTCTCAAGCAGTAAAAACAGCTTCGCTACGTGTTTACAGAATCTATGAATGACGCTTACTCTTCGCCAATCAGGACAGTCATGTGAAATTCGTCTCGTTTCCTCATCTATCTCGAGAACATACTCTTTTGTACCTTGAACAGTTGCTTTAATTTTCAGCGGGGACTTTGATATTCGAGTAAATTCAACGGCTTTATCGTTCATACCCACCGCACGAGAGAGCCGAGATGCGCTTACAAAAAGCTGTAACTGAGTGCCAAAATCGGAGGATGCTTTGGGTGGTTCAGGTTCAGACTCTACAAATTGAGGGCGTATCACAACGCCGTTTTCAATATTTAGTTTTCCTTGCTTGTTGAGATCAAGAATCATTTGAGTTGCTTCTGAGGGGCGAATTTGTCGTAAATCAAAGGAAATAAAGAACACCAATTGTTGAATGGGAACCTGGGCTTTTCCAATAGCGCGAAATGCATAATCTACTAGACCAAGGGGAGTTCGGGGCACTCGGTGCATGAACATGGCTTCCTAAGAAGATGATTTCTTCAAGGTTTTTGGCACATAACTTGAAAGGGTCTTTATTCGACTGTCGCGTTCCAATACATCGGTGACCATTTTTTTCGGTACGCTGAGACGAATGTTCTTGGTTCGTCCGTATCTACCCTTACTGATTACTTTTGCATTCACAAGACCTATTGCATCTAAATCGTTGATGAGATCGCTGACGCGTCGCTGAGTGAGTGGATCCATTCCAAGTTGAGTGCAAATGTCCCCGTATACATCTTGGACCTCACCTGTTACGGGATGAGGATGTTTGTGGCGTTCCAACAAGTATACCGCATAAAGCACCAGTTTCTGTTGAACAGGTAATGTTCGTAATACTTCGAGAACAGTGTCACGTTCAATGCTCAGTCGCGCTTTTTCAACGTGTTCAACTTTAACGTTGTCACTGGATTCTCTTTCAGCGATTTCCACAGCAACTCGTAAGAGATCAAGGGCCCTACGTGCATCGCCTTCTTCCCTTGCAGCTAGGGCTGCACATAAATTAATAACACCAGGCTCTTCTAAGATTCCCTCTTTTAAGCCAACAGAACTTCTTCGTCGAAGAATATCCTGTAGTTGGAGCGCGGTATAGGGATGAAAGATGACCTTTTCTTCACTAAGGCTACTAAGCACTCGCGAATCCAGATACTCGGGGAAGCGGAGATCGTTGGATATACCAATTAGACTTACGCGAGCCTTTGAAAGCTCATAATTTATGCGAGTAAGTTTGTACAATGTGTCGTCTCCACTTTTTAGGACCAAACGATCAATTTCATCGAGCACAATAATCGTTAACAAATCCTGGCTTTCGAGCAGTTCGATAAGCCTAGAATGTACTTCGTCCGTTGGCAGACCAGTAAAAGGAACCTTCTGTCCTAGTTCAGCACAGATTCGGGCAAGAACCCGATAGTCGGTGTCTACATTTCGGCAATTAAGATACACTGACTTGAAGGGCAGTTGAAGTTCACCGAATTTTGTTGTTAATTCGCGTAAGACGTATCTGGTCACTGCAGTTTTTCCAGTTCCAGGTTTTCCATAGACAAAAACGTTTGATGGCCGACTACCCTTCAATCCTGTTGCGAGGATATTCCCTATTTGTGTAATTTGATCATTGCGGTGAGGGAGAACATCAGGGACATAAGAATGCCAAAGCACTTTTCGGTCCTCGATTAGAGTCGGACCTGAACTCAGTCTCTCAAAGATGCGATCAAGTGGTCGAGGGTCGTCCATGTCATAGGCTCCTTCACTAGGTCCCAAAGGAAATACTAGCGTTTCTTTTGGAAATTCCCCCTACCTCCATATTAGAGTTTCGTAATTTGACGTATCTCCAAAACTATTGTTTATCAACTAGCTATTATTTTGTTCACAATTGGCGCGCTAAATGTTAACATTAATTCCAAAAAAACAGCTATTTCTCCTTCTTTTCTAGATTGAATCCAAAATTGATATTATTATTGGGTTAACAAAGGCTCCCCCCTTCATTTCCACTGGAAAATGGTTCTAAGAGCATAAAATCGTTAGAAAGATTATCAATGTGTTAACAACATGTGAACACCTTCAAAAGATGGAGAAATGGCTTAAAATAGAGAATAAAGGACGAAGAGCTGAGATTTAATCTATTTTCATTTGTAGACAAGAGAAATCTTCCTTAACCTAACCAAGACCCGTAAGAGCCTTTGTTGATGTTCACTTCATTTTCTGGATCATTCAGTTCACACCGTCACACTTTTATTTCTGTGAACAAGGCAGACTATATGGGACTGGAGAGCAAATAACACCCTAGTGGGGGCCAACAATGAAGAAACGGAAACAAAAGATCACCATCGAAGGCTTGACAATTGAAGGAAAACCTTGTGACATCACAATTACCTTTGATGATGGCCTCCCAGCTTCAATCACCGAGTCAATCTCAACTGCCTTGAAAGGCACCGATAGATCGAATACTTCCGCTGAAACACCTCCAAGCTCATCTGCAATCCCTGATGTTGAATCCTGGACAGTTCGCCAAAAAGTTCGTTACATTGTTTTGCGCAATTGCCGTCACGGTTGGTTTACCTCAAAAGACATCCAAGAATTGTATGACCACACTTTTCACCCCTCTATCCCCCTAGCAACAGCTTCAACATACCTATCAAGAATGCATAAAGAAGGGAGTCTCACCCGAAGAGGATCAGCAGCCCAACGCGAATATCGTCTCAACATTGAAGATCTTACCGACGAAATCGCTGAAGTCTTGGCCAACCAAATCTAGACAAAAACAAAGCAACCAATTTGGCTCTATTTTGGGTAGAAAGTTTCGCACATTAGTTATAAACTTT
>JABXGS010000134.1 GCA_016550425.1 archaeon | reverse complement strand
GTCTGGGTGTTTTATTAGATTGGGAAATTCTATTGCAGGAATACCTAGGTTATACGCGTTGCGAAAGAAAATTCTTGCAAAAGATGCAGCAACGATAGCACCAACTCCTAATTGGTGGAGAATTGCTGGTGCTTCTTCACGACTTGACCCGATCCCAAAGTGGTCATCTGCCACAATGATATCGCCAGGTTGAACCGTCTTTGCAAATTCGGGGCGAAGATGCTCAAAGACAAATGGGGTTAATTCACTAGTGGAGATTTTGGTAAGATGTATACCAGAAATTATATCATCAGTACTGATGTTACTGCCGAATCGCCAAACCCTCCCTCTTATGGCCGCTTCTGGTTCTGTCATGGTGTCTAAGTGCCTCCACGTGGATCAGTAATTTTACCTGTTAATGCACTAGCAGCAACCGTGGCAGGAGAAGCAAGGTAAATTTTGGCCTCAGGGCTACCCATCCGTCCAGGAAAGTTTCGGTTAGTGGTACTCACACACACTTCGCCCGGAGCAAGAAGCCCGCAATGACCACCAAAGCATGCCCCACACGTTGCTGGTCCAATCGTGGCTCCTGCCTGAACAAGTGTTCCAATCGTCCCATCTTCAAGAGCTGCAAGATAGACTTGCCGACTGGCCGGATTCACAATAAATCTAACACCGGCTGTCACTTGGTGCTTCGCCACGATTCTAGCGGCTATATGCAAGTCCTCAAGTCGACCATTCGTACAAGAGCCCAAATAGGCTTGATCAATTGGTATTCCAGCAACTTCCGATACTGGAACTGCTTGTGTCGGTAGGGATGGTGTTGCGACCTGTGGAGCCAGGTCTGAAACGTCAAGTTCAAGAGTCTGATGATAATTGGCATTCTTATCAGGATAAGCAGCAGTGAATTTCTGTTTGGTCTTAGTTTGGACATATTTGATAACACGTTTATCGGGTGGAATCAAGGCAGCCATAGCACCAGCTTCAATAGCCATGTTCGTTAGAGTCATCCACGCATCCAGGCTCAACTTTGAAAGCGTTTCTCCATGATATTCTATTGCTTGAAAGGTGGCTCCCTCCACGCCCAATTGGGCTAGCGTGTGAAGGATCACATCTTTTCCCATCACACTTGGTGGGATTGATCCAAAGTAGGTGATTTTGATGGACTCGGGGACTCGAAACCACAACCGTCCTGTCGCTAATACAATCGCCATATCTGTAGCTCCA
Source organism: archaeon (assembly GCA_016550425.1). The sequence continues at coordinate 19,107 of JABXGS010000134.1, read as the reverse complement.
ATTCCCGTTGCAAGGGCTCCAAACGCCCCGGCTGTTGTGGTGTGAGAATCAGTGCCAACGATGAGTTCACCAGGTCGAACATGCCCTTCTTCAACAAGAACTTGATGACAAATTCCTCGCCCAGCATCATAGAAATGCTCAATCTGGAAATCTTTAACGAACTGACGGACTCGTTGATGAATCATAGCCACTTCCACAGTGGGAGCTGGGACCCAATGATCTAAAATCATCACAACACGGCTAGGATCCCAAACCTGTTTGACCTCAGCTTCTTCCAAATGAGGGAGTACACGAGTTCCCATCATTTCATGTGACATGGCAACATCAATGGACGCCTCAATGATTTCTCCGGGTTCAATGGATTTCTGGTCGATGTGGTTGAGTAGAATTTTCTCGACCATCGTCTGGTTGGGCATGGGTTTCTTACAACTCCTTCAGTTGCTGTTGCACAATCTTCCTAATGGCTGTTCCGACCTGTTTCGTTGTGGAGGGGTGAATATCCGCAAATGCTCCTACACACAAATCATAGGTTCGGACTTGCGTCTCGGTTAAGACCTGAATGACTGCCGTTTCTATGATGGAGGCCGCCTTCGACGCTGCTTTATCCTCGTGTTGTTCTCCAAGCCATTCAAGCATCATTTTCGCTGCTAAAATCGCCGCAATCGGGTTTACCCGGCGTTTTCCTGCGTGACGAGGGGCGGATCCATGAATCGGTTCAAACATGGCATGGGTGTCTCCAATGTTCCCTCCAGCTGCAACCCCCATCCCGCCTTGGATTCCCGCACCAAGATCCGATATAATGTCTCCGTACATATTCGGGGTCACGACCACATTGTAATATTCAGGACGACGGAGACACCACATCGTCCAGGCATCGATGTAAGCAACATCAGGGATAATTTTGGGAAAGGCTCGTGTTCGTTCCTCGAAAACACGACGAAAAAGTTGATCACCAATCAACACATTACTCTTATCCACACAAGTAACCCGTTTCTTTCCATCACTCGGAGCACCTTGCGTTCGTTTCAGAGCTAAGTTAATGGCATACTGAATGACCCGTTCAGACCCCAAGCGCGAGATAGGTCGCATATCAATCGCTAGCTCCTCGCGTTCGTTTTCACCATAATGTTTACCAATCCCCGCATACAACCCCTCCGTGTTTTCTCGGATAATCACGAAATTGATTTCTTCAGGTTGTTTATCGGCTAGCGGGGTGGGAACGCCTTGGTACAATTTCACGGGTCTCACATTAGCATATAATTCAAGTTCGCGTCGCTGACCTAATACCACAGCTGCACCCGCAAGTTGTCCATCATCACGGCGCACCGGCTCTCCTGGAGATTTCTCCCACCCAACAGCACCCAAGAGAATTGCATTGGCTTCTTGTTTGGAGAAGACTTCAGCTTCTCCTGGCCATTCCACACCGGTGTCCAAGAAGTATTTACCCCCACAGGGGAATTCGTGAAAAGATAGATTTAAGCCAGAAATATCTGCTGAAACGGTTTTTAATATTTTAACAGCTTCTTGAATGACTTCAGGTCCAATCCCATCGCCTGGTAACACTTGAATCTTATACGTGCGTACCACAGGAATCCGTTCCACGAATCCTGTTGACTTTCAGCTATACAAAGTTTCCGGCTCACACAGTTGAATTAGAGGCGAGCTTTTTTCAATAAAAGTTATTGAATGCTCACTTATTGAAAACGTCATCATCATCCACAAATATTTCTTGCAGCCTTTGGCAAGTTCCACAAAGTTTTCCCTTTTGAATAGCTTCTCCACAGACAATGCATTTGTTTTCAGTCAAAATTCTAAATCCACCGATTCTAGAATATCTAATTTGTTCTCTTCTGCAGTTCTCTTTTTGACCTGAAATGTCTGGAATCTTATTCTAGGGCTTCCTCAACAAATTGAATCAAATCCACCATTTTCAGTTTGGATCCGCTCTTTTCAATTGCTAACTGAAGGCTAGTCTCGCAGAATGGACATGCACTGACAAGGTGGGTTGCTCCGGTGTCTTCAGCTTCTTTAATGCGTTCGATGGAGGTGTCGAGGGTCCAATCGGGGAATTGTGCGCGGGCACCGCCACCAGCTCCGCAACACCAGGCATTTTCTTTGTTACGAGGCATTTCTACAAAATTGTCTCCCAGAAGTGTTCGAAGGATTCTCCGAGGTACTTCAAACCATTCAGCCTTCTCTTTTCGGTTCTTGATGAGGTGGGCGACATGACGTCCGTAATGGCAGGGATCGTGGTAGGTGGCATTGATTCCTTTGAGTGGCTTGAGCTTCGCTTTTCCGGCTTCAAGGAGTTCAGCGATGTAGTTTACGCTATGCTTAACTTCAAAGGGTAAGGGACCATAATATTTTGGCCAGTCCCGTTTCATGGTGCGGAAACAACCGGCACAGGAGGAAACAACCACCTTGGCGCCGGAATTCTTGAAAAGCTCGACGTTATGTTTAACGTAATCGTTGACCAACTCTGTTTTTCCCACCCGAATCAACGGGGAACAACAACACCATTCATCCTCTTTCACTGTCATATCGGCACCCAGCTTATTCATGACCCGCATTGTGGAGATTGCTAGTTCCTGCAACCGATAGGAGGCAGTACACCCAACAAAATAAATTACGTCAGCTTTCTCTTTAAGCTTGAATTCTTTGGGGACCCAGGCTGTTCGGTTGGCATGCTCCTCGTTATAGGGGTTCCGTTTAATTTCGGTAGCCTTTGAGTATCCAATTTGCTTATCTAACGGGCCAACACCGGCTTTCACGGCTTCCGCCCGCATGGCTTCAATGATATCCACTGTTGGTAACTCGTTTTCACATTGCTCTTCGCATTGACCACAAGTGGAACAACGAAAGAGCATGTCACCGATGTCTTTGTCAAGTTTATAATTACCATTAAGAATTGCTCGTGCAAGCCATAACTTGGCTCCACCACTGTATGCTTCCCATTCCATAGCGCTCCATGCAGGGCATCCTACTTCAAAGCCACCTTTGGGGTTAGCGGCATCCGCAATGGTACAAGCTTTGCAGTGTATACACCGAGCGATTTCCAGCTCAAAGTCTTTGAGTTCGGTTTTGGGTTTTTCAGATTCGGTCATGATGCTGATCCTCCAAGTGAGAAGGAGAATTGATGTGTTTCACATATGTTAGCCCCTTTTACAGTTTGCCTTTTTTCGAAAAATTCACGGTGTTAAATCTGGTTAACCTGAATCCTCAAACACTTTTTTAGGCATCTGGGGCTTCCTTGTTTAAAATTGCCGAGAAGATAAAGATAACAAAGAACAATACGGTCAGCGCAATCACGATTATTGAAAGAATATCGCTAGCTGGACCCCAAGCAAACTGCGATAAGATAATTAACAGCACGATTACTGCAAGAGAAGGAATTCCAACGGTTAGGAAAAGTTCGCCTTCTACGAAAAATGATCTCTCTATAAGTTGATGATATCGTGAACCTAGGTAAAAACTCAGAGCTGCGCTAAAGAAGGTGAAAAATGAGGAGGGAATTAGAAACAAACTTTCCCAGCGGTTCACTGTAAGAAAATCAGAAAATTGATCAATCCCCATTAAAAGGAATGCGCTCGCTCCTAGGAGAAATGCTACTAACAGGCCAACTCCACAGCCAAAGAAGTTTCGTCCTCTGCTTATTTCTTTCTCAACTTGTTTTTCAATTTGTAATGTCCGGTAAATGGCAAAACCAAAAACCAGGATAAGTGACCCCACAATAAGTATAATCAAGTCCACAGAAGCCACCGTTAGTCCCAGTAGAGCGACTCCTATGTAGCTAATACCGAGGAGTACACTAAACACTCCCAGAAGTCGAACGCGAAAAATCGTGCGAGTGGATGGCTCTTGCGCTTTGTCCTGCATGGTGTCGCATCAACCGGCTATTAATGAACAACTCCCTCAGGAATAATGCCTTATCAATCCTGCGCCTTTTTCTGGCATCCTTTTTTCGGGTTCAATACACTGAGGGTTTAGGTTTAATACCAACCCACGTTGGTTCCACACACATGGCAGTATTGATCAACGCGATCAAGGTCAGCGCCACAATTCACGCATTTCTTGGTACCCACATTTCTAGGTGGTACCAAGTAGGCAGTACCATGGGATGATGATGGCGATTGCACATATCGCAAGTCATAGTAACGTTCTGTGGATGGGGCTGGGCCAGAACTTGCTACTAAGGCACCTGCAACGATCAGTAAAATGCCACCAATGAGAAAGATAAAGATCAGGCTAATAATGCCTGAAATGATGAGCAGGGCGCCTGCTGACCCGCGGTTTCCCTTTGGAATATCGCTATACGCAATAATAGGTAGTACGATTCCTACGACGAACCAAATCATCGTGAGAAACATGTAAGGGAAAAAGACAAGAGAAAGCAGGAATTCAAAGAGCAGGATAAATCCGTTACACACAATTCCGATAATAGTTAGCGTTTGTGCACTATCATGAGTTCCCATTTTCTTAACCATACCTCAACATGGACCGATGTCCAAGTAATCCCTCAAGGAACGGGCTGAAAAATATTTGCAGGTTATACCTAAAATGGGCTGCGATAGCGGCAATAAATCAAAGGAACGATTTGATGTTTCTAGACCTCAAGTCGCCCAGGATGCATGATGTTATTCGGATCCCACAGGGCTTTGAGCTCCTTAAGCATCTTCACATACTCAGGCATCAAGGGGCGCATTGCTGGCCAATGAATGAATGCGTTCGGACGATAGTTAAGCCAACCTTTCTTGTGGGCAATCTCAGTGAAGTGCTTGTCCCAAGCTTCTGCTTGTTCATAACCCTTCTCAGTTCGACTATCGAATGTGACAATAGGCATTGAGATACACTGCCTGCCCTGCTCAATACTCGCCACCCATTGAACCGGGGGAATGTCAAATTTCTCCATGGTTTCAACGGAGATGCGAGAGATTTCAGCACAATCCTTCCAGGGACAGTACCAGGTAATGAAGACAAAGCCTGCCCGGTGCATGGCATAAGGAACTGCGATGAGATTGGGTTTGGTCAGGCGGACCGCCTTAGCACGGGGGTGGAGCTCCATTGGGTCCGCTTTTTCGTCTGTGTCACGGATTTTCTTGGCTTCTTCCTCGATGATATCCATTTGGCTTTCCATTTCTTTCTCAGTGTGAGCCCAAAGTTCATAATTCATGAGCCATTCAGGAATGTAGTATTTCTTTTCTCGCCATTCTTCAATGGTAGTGGGGACCTCTCGTTCATCTTTTCGGCTAGGAACTAGCCACCAGTTGCCCCCTTGCACCATGACTCCCACTTCTTTTTTCAGCACAGCCATTGAGTGATTTTGCATGGCTTCAGGTGTATCATAATCGTAAGCAACCAGATCAATATAGGGTGGGTGAGGAATGATTCGGATGGCGGCTTTGGTGATGATGCCCATGGTTCCTTGGGCTCCGAGGAATAATCCGGTAAAGTCGGGTCCTGGTCCCCACGGGTAGAAAGGCTTGAAGTTTTTCAGCGCCCAGCTTCCAGTGTAGATGAGTTCACCACGTGGAAGGATAACTTCCAAGCCATTAATCATCCGTCCTTGAGGGCCATACTTGCTGGTGACCAGGCTAAACCCCCTTTCAAGAGCATCCCCGATGAGGGTCGCACGAGGTGGTGCCCCATCAGGAACAGGAGGTGCCCATTCTGGGTGGTGCTTCCGAAAATATGCCCAAACCTGACCAGCGGTAACACCTGCTTCTACGATAACGTATCGAGCATCTTCATCGACTTCGATGATCTTATTCATCCGAACTAGGTCAAGGATGATGCCTTCAGGCTTCAATGGTTGCGCGTATCCACCACTCAGCCCTCCAGAATAGGGGCTAATGGGGATTTTGTACTTGTTGCAAAGTGTGACGATTTCAAGGGTTTCATCTCGGTTCGCTGGTTTCACAATGGCTTCCGCGACTGCTGCGCGAATACCCATCACGGACCGGGCCATGTAGCTGTGACGCATTGCTAGGTTAGTAGTAAGGTGTTCAGAACCAAGAATTTTGGTGGCTTCATCAACGAATTTATCAATATTACTGGACACACTGGACGCCTCCATACAGGAATTAGGATTTGTTGCGGTGAAGGTGTGACAGCCTGTACATAAGCGTTACAGTCGTTAGGCTTTTCGTCCTCAAGGGGATTTAGATTCAACGAGTGCACTTGTCTAGCGGAAACGGTTACAAACATCTAAAAAAACTAGCATCTTTGTCAACAAAAGCAGGCTGGAATATCTTTCTGAACAGCAACAGTATATAAGGCAAAAGCACGCGTTAAGACAAGTTCAATCGTCATGCGACAAGGAACACAATTCCTTGGCAAACTCACTGGATTTGAGGTAATAGTATGGGAATCTTCAGCACCTTCCTTCACCTGCAATGGTACGAACAAGTAGCAATTCTCCTAGTTATCGTCGCGGCGATTATTAGCTTAATTTATGCCGTCTGGCTTCGCCGTGACGTTCTTAAAAACGACAAAGGTACCAAGAAAATGCAAGAAGTGTGGACTGCCATCAAAGATGGCGCGCACGCATACCTGCGCAAACAATTGCGAACCATCCTACCAATTATTGCCTTTCTCACCATTGTGCTCTTTTTCACTGTTTATATCGTCCCACCTAGCCTCGAAGCTCTCGAAGTTTTTCCTCCAAGCGAGGGATATACCTACCAGCAGGTCCAACTCGTCATTGCCACTGGTCGTGCAATCGCCTTTGTGGCAGGTGCCCTCAGCTCCCTTGCCGTCGGACAACTTGGCATGCGAATTGCGATTGAATCCAATATCCGGGTTGCGTCCGCCTCAGGACGAAGCTACCGTGAGGCCCTGAAAATCGCCTACCATGGCGGCACATTCACCGGTATGCTCACTGACGGCCTCGGGCTCCTCGGTGGCACCACCATCTTTATTGCCTTTGGCATCTCCGCCCCCGACGCTCTCCTTGGCTTCGGTTTTGGTGGCACCCTACTCGCCCTCTTCATGCGAATTGGCGGCGGAATCTATACCAAAGCTGCCGATGTCGGCGCCGACCTCGTCGGCAAAGTCGAAGCCGGACTTCCCGAAGACGATCCCCGCAATGCTGCTGTCATCGCTGACCTCGTCGGAGACAATGTCGGCGATTGTGCGGGGATGGCAGCCGACATCTTCGAATCCTACGAAGTCACCATCGTCTCTGCCCTCATCCTCGGCGTTGCACTCTATGTGATCACGGGGCAAATCTTCTGGATTATCTTTCCTCTCGTCGTCCGAGCCATAGGCGTCATTAGCAGCATCATCGGTACCTTTATGGTTGCTGTCTGGAAAACCGAGAAAGCTGAAAAAGCCATGTTCTACAGCTACGAAGTCAGTAGCGCTTTCACAATCACCGTTTCCTGTGTCTTCGCCTACCTCTATACTGGCGATATCCGCCTCGGCATCCTCGTTGCCATCGGCGTCCTCCTCGCTGTCAGCTTCAACCCCCTCACCAACTACTTCACTAGTCACCGCCATCGACCCGTCGAAGAAATCGTCGAACAAGCCCACGGCGGACCAGCCACTATTGTCCTCAGTGGTATCAGCACCGGCTACGAAGCCGCTGTTTGGATCCTCCTTGTCATCGTCGCCACCTTCATCGCTGCATTCCTCATTGCCCCCGAATACGTCCTCTTTGGCATCGCCCTTATCGGCATCGGAATGCTGAGTCATACCGGAAATAACGTGGCTATGGATAGCTATGGTCCGATTGCCGATAATGCGGGAGGGATTGCGGAGCTGACGGATATGCCAGAGAAGTCACGGAAAATTTTGGCGGATTTAGATGCGGTTGGGAATACAACGAAGGCGATTACGAAGAATGTGGCAATTGCGTCAGCAGTGATTGCAGCCAGTGCGTTGTTTTATAGTTTCGTAGTGGATGTGGCTCGGGCAGCAGCCGCTGCTGGGCTGCCTAATCCTTTAGCAATGGGTATTCGAATAGACAATCCGCTGGTATTGTCTGGATTGTTGATTGGAGCGGCGCTGCCATGGTTGTTTTCCGCATTAGCTATTCGCGCCGTGAGTCGCGCGTCCACGCAGATTATCGAAGAAGTGCGTGACCAGTTCCAAATTCCTGGAGTGATGGAGGGTACAGTGAAGCCTCATTATGACCGGGTGGTCTCCATTACGACGGCTGCTGCACAAAAGGAGCTGGTTAGCTTGACGATTCTTTCAGTGATTACGCCGATTGTGATTGGTCTCCTGCTACAGGTTGAAGCCTTGGGTGGCTTTCTCGCAGGATTGATTGCGTCTGGGTTACTGCTAGCTGTGTACATGTCGGTGGCAGGGGGTGCTTGGGATAATGCGAAGAAGTTCATCGAAGACGAGGTCTGTGCACCGGAACTAGGAACTGGAAAAGGCTCGGAACGTCATAAAGCCGCGGTTTGTGGCGATACAATTGGTGATCCACTAAAAGATACGGCTGGTCCAGCTTTGAATCCGATGATTAAAGTGGTGAACCTGATTAGCTTGATTACGGCACCGATTCTGATTCTTTATCGGTTCTACAATCCAGGATGGCCACCAGATCCGAATGTGCTGATGTGGAATTACATCATTGGTGTTGTCGTCATCGTTCTGTTGGCATTGTTAGTTTGGGCGTTCCGTCGGAGCCGTCGGTCGATACCACCATTAGCTCAATGGGAAAGTCGTGATTAAGCATAAACTGCTATCAACTCAAATCTTCGCTACTTCGTTATCTGTTCAGATGGTAGTGACTTAGTCGTCTTCAGAAGTGAGGGCTCGGATTTTAGCTTGGTTCTGGCGGATTTGTTCAGCTTTATATTTAGCCAGCCATTGGCGGACCATCTGTTCAATCCAAGATAACGGCATCAAGCCCACTCCGTGAACCAGTTTTTCAGTATTCTGGTTTAAATTAAAAAGCCTTACTCAGAGGTTCTAGAAATAAGAGGGATAAAAGCATATAGATTTCTGGGTTAAACATGACCAATCCTTACCTGGTTCAAATTGAAGACATATTACGTGGGAAAATCCAACTAGATAACATCTCGTCAGAATATATCATAGTAGGTTCAAAGAGACCCGACACACTAGCTGAAGGAATTAATCACATGGCAAAATTTGGTTGGCGGTCTATCGGAATTGCCAGCCAGGAGCGTTCGTGGGTTTGCTTAATGCAACGAGTTGAATAGAACATAATCCCCACTGGCTTGGTCACGAAACGGAACACCCAAAAGCAATAATCTCATAATCATATTTGATAAAATTTGAGGAACTGGATATGTTCTCACAACCTAAGATAGTAATTCTGTTAATTTTCATGGGAATTGTGTTTATGGCTGCTGGGTTTGGGTTATTGTTGATTCCACTACTTGGTACACACTCGACTGTGGCATCCATCTTTTTATTAGCGGTTGGGGTTGTTGCACTTTTAGTGGCAGGGTGTTTAAGTCGTAGATAGCTCTCTCAGCAGTGCCAGTAAACCCTGTGTCTTCACACACAGCTAGTTTTTCCTTTATTCTCCTCACTGAGTGGGTTCTGTGAGGCATCAACCAGTGCATTGGCGGATTAGACACCTCGGAGAAAATTACATCGGAGAGGGAATGGTTTTCTAGGGGGGAGAGAGGTGCCAAATTTCTCGCCGCACTAGTGATTCCAGCAGAAACCAAGTTCTTGCTAGACCAATCCTTATATGAAAAGGCATTCGTGAAATATAAAGGTATATTGTTACATTCACACCTCTGTTATTGTCAGCACGAACTACAAACTTTTAAGCGGGTTTCCTAACTAGTCGCCTCACCCATTCTGAGGCTGATATTAATGGTTGACTTTGCCCTGACAAAACGTGAACAAGAAATCTATGACACTGCTATGGCTTTTTCTAAGAAATGGATTGTCCCGTATGCTCGGGAACTTGAAGAAGCAGATGAGTTTCCCTGGGAGCTCGCTCAGAAAGCTTTTGATGCGGGGCTCATGAACTCCCATATCCCCAAGGATTATGGCGGACCTGCCCATTCAATGGTTGAAGAAACCCTGATTGGTGAAGCCATTGGTTATGGAGATGGAGGTATTGCGACCACTATTTTAGCAAACAATCTTGCCCTCACCCCTCTTCTGATTAGTGCGACTCCTGAACAGATGGAAAAATACATTAAACCATTCGCCACTGGAAAAAGCCCCAACTTTGCGGCATTTAGTCTGACTGAACGTGAAGCTGGTTCTGATGCTGCAGCTGTGAAGACCACTGCCACCAAGGATGGCGATGATTGGATTATTAATGGTCGGAAATGCTTTAGCACGAATGGTCATGTGGCGAAATATCATAGCGTTTTCACCACTGTCGATCCCTCGTTGGGATACAAAGGGATGGCTGTTCACATGGTGGATACTTCGCTTCCTGGCGTCAAAATTGTGATGCTGGAAGATAAATTGGGTCAACGTGCTTCCTTTCAGGCTGAGGTCGAATACAATAATGTGAGAATTCCTGGAGATTGTCTTTTCGGTGAAGTTGGAAAGGGTTTCAAGATTGCCATGCAAACCCTCGACCGCACCCGTGCCGCTATTGCTGCACTTGGTGTCGGAATCGCCCAACGGGCTGTTGATGAAGCCGCCATTTTTGCCAACCATCGAAGACAATTCGGTAAACCCATTGGAGCTTACCAAGGCATTAACTTCATGATCGCTGATATGGAAGCTCGTGCCATGCACGCTCGTTGGGCAACACGCTATTCGGCCTGGCTTGTGGACCAAGGGCAACGTAATACTAAGGAATCCAGTTGTGCGAAATTCTTTGCCACAGATGCCGCGATGCAAAACACATTAGATTGTATCCAAATCATGGGTGGTTATGGATATTCGAAAGAATATCCAGCAGAACAAATGATGCGGGGTGCCAAATTAACTCAAATCTATGAAGGTACTAACCAAATTCAACGTATGGTCGCTGGCCAAGCGGTTCTGAAAGACGCTAAAGTCACTGAGCTTGATACCGGCTTCCGGTTACAATTTTCAGGCAATGACTATCCCGATCCATGGGGTCCACGTGAAGGGAAGGTCCCAGATTTCTGGGGTAAAAAGAAAACCAAGAAATAGATCTATTTGTGACCAAGACTCCAGGGTTCTACAAGAAAAAGGGGCGGGAAGTCGACTAAAGGCTGAGCTAAGTCGACTCCTTCGCGTTTCGAATGCCTGGGTTGTCTATTTTTCTGGACGTTTGCGGCGAAGCTGCTTCACTGGGGCAGGTTGACCTGCTCCTACCAAGCCTGCCAATCCCATTATTTCACCTCTGACCATGTCCATTGGAATGGCAAAGACTATAGTATTGCTTTGATCAAAGCTGATATCTTCGAGGCTAGACAGGGTTCGTAGATATAATGCCTGGGTGCTCATTTGTTGAACAGCTTCTTCGAGGTTTCGGGCAGCTATTAACTCGCCTTCACTCTTGATGATAACGGCGCGGCGTTCACGTTCCGCTTCTGCTTGTCGAGCTATGACCCGTTTCATGTCCATTGGAAGCTCGATGTTTTGGAGGTTAACACTTTGGATATCGATGCCCCAGCGCTCTGTTTCCTTGTCAACGATGGTCTTGATACGTTCAGCGATTTGGTCACGTTTGGCGAGAAGGTCGTCTAATTCGACGTTTCCGATGACATCACGCATGGTCGTCTGAGCGTATTGAACCGTGCTAAGTCGGACGTCTTGAATGTTGATGAGGCTTTTGGGCGTGTTGATAACTTTCATGAACACGACGGCATCGACCATGAGACTAATGTTATCCCGGGTCATTAGTTCCTGTTTCATTACGTCCAAGGTCTGGATTCGGATATCTTGACGTATGAATCTTTCAATTCCTGGCCATTTGAAGAACATTCCTGGCCCAACAAGTCGTGTGAATTTTCCAAATCGAAGGATGATTGCTTCTTGCCACTGTTTATTGATGGCGATTGTAGCGGGAATGAAAATGAAACAGAACACCGCGAAGAAGCCGAAAATAAATGGCATAAAGAAAGCAAAAAAGCCGAGAAGTGGAGCAAAGAGTTGAAAGCCAAATAATGCGAGTATAAGAAAAATGATACCCAGAAACAGGAAGGTCAAAAAGGGAAGCGGCGATCCGCGATATTCGTACATTCGTTTTTGTTCTTTTTCAGATGAAGTTTCAATACTCATTTAGTTCACCAATTTTGACCTCAGAGTAATCAAATGAACTGGTTGACTTATTTGAAATAAACCGGTTGACCAATACATGGTGATTCACTTTGAGGTTGAGGGCATATTGTATACTGGCACTATGTATAGAGGTTGTAAATAAACGTCGATAAAACGTGGACTTCTATGTTGTGTTTCCTGCGCCAGGTTAGAATCTCCCTCGTACTAGTCTGCAGGAATTCAAGCATTTAAAATTACGGAGTCAAACGGTTTTGTAACTCGTCAAGAGAAGTTTGGTTTAGATTAGAGGGGTTTTGTACACTTTGTTGAGGATGAACATTGCTATTCCATTAATCAAGAAGACTGCTCCGAGTATAATTCCGACTGTGACAGCTTCATAGAATTTGAGAATGAAATTCACGATTGTCGCAATAAAGCCTAGAAAATCGACTAAAGCTAATTGTGACCAGTTATTGGTCTATCCAAGGTTCATATTCTGTCAAACCTTACTTCTTGCTAGGCAGAGGGACGAGGATATTATTCTGTCATTTGGCAAAATGGCTTACTACGACTCATTCCTTCTCGAGCTGCAAATGCGGGTAGTCCGGATCTAGTTCGAGAACCTGCTTGAAACAGGCTTTAGCCTCCTCATGACGTTTCAACTCAACTAAAATCCGCCCTCGAAGGTACACACCATTCACATGACGTGGATTTGTGTTAAGAAGCCTGTTTACAATATCAAGAGCTTCACGATATTGAGCAAGATTCTGTGCCAATGTATTAGCAAGATTGTACAGAGTCATCTCATCATCGGGGTTGAGGCGAGCTGCCTGCTGATATGCTTCAACTGCTTCAACATATTTCTCGAGTATGCCTAATGCGACTCCCTTATCATACCAAGCGCGAGCATTATCTGGGGCTAAAGCAATTACTTTTTGAAATACGGGAAGCGCTTCGTCAATGCGACCTAATTTTCCGAGAAGTTCACCCATATCCAACCAAGCATCTAGATGTTCCGGAGCGAGTTTGGTGGCTTTCTTGAAACAAGTGAGTGCCTCGTCGAATTGAGTTAATCGTTCATGAAGGACTCCTCGATAATGCCATGCCCGTGCGTCACCAGGGTTCAGGTTAACGGTCTCAATAAAGCACTCCAAAGCCTCATCCACGCGTTCAAGTTCTGTGAGAATGACGCCCCGGTTATACCAAGCATTGGCATAATCAAGGCGACTTGTGGGTCGAGTCTGAGTAGCGCGAATGAAGCTCTGTAACGCATCTTCTGTGCGGTCTAATTCTTGATATGCTGTTCCAAGGTTATTCCACGCTTCTGTATTATTGGAATCCAGTTCCGTGGCACGTTGATAGCAATCTAGGGCTTCATTAATTCGACCTAGCTCATCGAGAACCAATCCCTTATTGAACCATACAGCTGGGTCTTGAGGACGGAGTTCACTGGTAGTTGAAAAAGCCTCTAACGCTTCCTCCAGTTTTCCTTTTTCTGCCAACGATATTCCTAGATGGAACCAGTCCTCCGCTTTAAGCTCTGATGTCTGTTGTTTCTTCTTTACCACTTACTCACCCAGTCTGTTGTAATACGCGTAACATTAGTTGACCCAAAGGAACAGATTCGTGGCCTGCACCAATGATGACGAGGTCCCATTTTTTCATCAGATCGCGAAATGTGGCTTGTCCTGTAAAAAGGCTGAGGAGCGTCTTTGTCGAGGCTTTGTAAATAACATCCGGAGATGGATATTGCCCTTCTCGCATTTCCATAGTTCCCCGACGATGAAGGAGAATATGAAAAGTTTGTTCATCCGTTTCAAGTTGAAGGACCTTCCCTTGATAGGGACCTACCCAAGAACGAACAAATTCGCGAAAGTCTGGTGTCTCATTTACCTTTGCAATAAGCTCCTCAAAAATCTGAGACAATTGATTTGTCAAGTGAATCACCACTAATTATCGCTTCATCCACGCCTGTACCGCTTCAACGACAGCATCATTTACATGACGTGCTCGGATGTCTCCCTTTTTTTCACGTACCTTCTCAAGAAATTCTTTGTACAACTCTTGGTCCATTAAGACAACAACACGGCCTTTTCGGTTATTTACTAAGGTCTCGGCGACATGCTTGTTCTGCCGAATCGTTAATGTCTCAATATCACTCAGCTGTAAATTCGGGTATCCAGGCCATTGTCCATCTGGTGCTTTCTTATATCGTGGCAAACTATCTTCCTCCTCTTCCTTTATCGATGGATTGATCACCGGGTATTTTCACTAGACCTGGTTGAAACGGCCAATCCACCACGTACCGCATTCCTTTCTGCCCCTCTTTATTTCCAGATCGCCAAGTGCCCGCATATATAGCACTTCCAAATATACGCACATACTCTGAGAGGATCAAGGTCGCGGCTGCTTCAGGGCTGATATTCGCTTCCTTGGCTTTGGCTTCAAGCGCCATCTGTACATCAGAGTCTAATTCTAGTTGCATTCTTTCACTCACCACACTAACCCCGTTCGTCATTTTTAGGTTGCTTTGGTTTTTGGTCTCTAAACGCCAAGCGTTGATATGGTACTCCCCATCTTTCTGAATAGAAACTGCCTTCTAGAGGCCATCGTGAGGGTCCAAGCATGCGTTTTTTCTCCGGGACACCGATGCAGAAAGCTGCGAGGGGAGTCCAAGTTCTCGGGATTCCGAGTTTATCACAAATATATTCCACGTGTCGTTTATCAGCAAAAGCCACAGCTTGATATGCACAGGCATAACCCATTGAATGCGCGACTAGCCACATGCTTAAAACCCCCATTCCAACGACGACGCTTCCACATAGCTCGTTGGAATACATGGCGGTGCTGTCATGCCATGTTTCTGAAGCACAACAAACAATCACTGCATCAGCTTTTTCGGGATACCGAAATAGAGATCCATCTCGCATTTTCTCATAAGTTCCTGGTCGACTCGCATCTGGCATATACCATAATCGTCCCTGAGTTGCCTCATAGGGAAAATTACCAAACACATACCGTGCTGCTTCTTGACTAATATCTGCGATTAGACGTTTCATTTCCGAATCATCACGGATAATCACATAACGCCACATCTGCATATTCTCTGGAGACGGAGCATAACGCGCAGCGTCTAAAATCAATTCAAGATGTTCATCAGGAATTCGCTCCCCGGTCATATGACGAATACTCCGTCGCATGCGAATTAACTCAATCAGCTGGTTTGTGGATTGGCTGAGGGCGGTTGATTCAACCTTACTGCCATTGGTTAGGCTTCCTTTTGCTTCCGTCATGAACAACTCACCTTAGTATTATCTACCGATACCATGTAACTGATATTAAATGGTAGCTTCGCTCCCAACGAAGTGATTTCCAAGACAACAAGTGAACGAAGACCTTAATCCTGTAAGTTAGGAGGAACTGATATGCATATTCAGTTCTTCTAGCTTCGCCACAACCGTTGCCACTGTGTCAGGTGGTAAATCTGAGGGGCTAGATTTCAAGAGGGCAATAAGCTCCTTATACAAACTCGCGGCTTTCGCTCGACTACTCAAATTGTTCATTGCAGTATCTCGAGCCTGTTCTATGAGTGGCTTTAGGTACTCTCGTTGAACGCGTTGTCGATTCTTCAAATCATTGATGATATTCTCGTTCGCCTCAATCACAGTAGCGACCTTCGAATCTGGTACATCAGATGGACGACGTGGTTCAGGAACGGGTGCAGGTGTCGGTGTGGAAACAGGGGTCGACGCAGGCGCTGGACTAGGTTTCGGTACTGGTGTAGGAGCTGCTGCTTTTATTTGGGGGATAATCTGTTTAGTCATTGCTGATCGAATGGTCTTGTCAATTACTTCTGCAAGCCTTAACTCAATAGGGGCAAGTCCATCGGCAACTGCTTTTCCTGTTGCCGTCATCACAGTACCAATCGCCTTATCCACGGCATCAATCCGTTTTTCAAGATTCGTAATTTGGGCAGCCATTTTTTTCTGTGATTCGTTGAGGTGGCTGATGTATGAAATGATTTTTTTCAATTCAGCTTCAATTCCACCAGATGCTGCGGGTGTTGCTGCCGGAGCTGCTTTTGGATCCTTAGACATCAGGTATCAATCTCCATGAACTCTTCCTATTTAGAAAATGGACGCTAAGAGTATAACCCTTCCGATACTCCCTCATCTGCAGATATTTCATAAATGTTTAGCTCAATATCTAAGAAAGTCGACTAAAAAGTCAGGTCTCTTGTAAAATTTCAACATCTACTGGAATCCCCTGTCTTACGGATGATGTCACTATGCAGTAATTCTCAAAGATTTCAACGCACCGTTGAAACCGCTTAGGTTCATCTTCTGTCATCTTGATGTATACCTTGACATTAAGATGTTGAATTCGCCACCGCCCCTCTTCATTCCGTGCTACCGTTGGTGTCACCTCGGATCGAATGGAATCCACTACTAGCTTGCTGCGCTGTAAGCAGAACATCAAGCTTGCAGACAGACAATTCCCAATAGCTGCAGCCAGAGTTCGTGTCGCGTTGGGTCCCTTATCATTGCCCAATGGAGCGGGTTCGTCTAACGTCCAATTATCGAATTCGAGATTATCAAAACGGACACGAAACTCGTAATTTTCCACTCGTTCAACGATTACAAAATACTTGCGTGAATCATCTGTATCTGACATAGATTTCACCTGGAGTTGGATGATTTCATACTATGCTTATCGAACCTAATAATTTTGTATACTAGCTGGTTGAGCTCTGGGGCTCTTCTTAAGGAAGCCTTAGTGTGGAGTAGTACAATTTGGAACCGAGTGAATCTACCTGTAATTAGATATGTCTTGAATTCCAGACTAGGCTGAATGGTAGTGTCGGATGCTTTGTGTGATTTAACTTAGATTGGCTTATTTCCTATCCACAATAGACTTTTTGCCTATCTTTTCTAGATGCTCTTCTTGGAGTACGCGCCGGAGAACTTTGCCCACCATTGATTTTGGAAGTTCATCGCGGAATTCGACGAATTGGGGGCGTTTGTAATATGCAAGTTTATCCTTGGTGTATTCGATTATTTCGTCTGAAGTGGCTTCTTCACCTTCTTTGAGGACGACGACTGCCATGACGGTTTCGCCGCGTTGTTCATCTGGGATGCCAAAGACTGCAGCTTCAGCGATTTTGGGATGTTCGAAGAGGACTTCTTCGACGTCACGTGGCCAGACTTTGAAGCCTGCACGGTCAATCATTTGTTTGGCTCGGTCGACGATATAGAAATATCCGTCTTCGTCCATTTTGGCAATGTCACCTGTACGGAGCCATCCATCTTCACTTAGTTGTTTGGCTGTTTCTTCGGGTTTGTTCCAGTAACCTTTCATAATTTGGGGTCCTTTGATAACAAGTTCACCTTCTTGTCCTGGGGGGAGGTCCTCACCTGTATCTAGGTCAATGATTTTTGCGAGAGTACTGGACATTGGAACACCTACGGATCCTTCTCGTTTCTTGTCGAAGGGAGGGTTCTGTTGGATGGGATTCGCATGAGTCACTGGGCTGGCTTCCGTCAGGCCATAGCCTTCCACGAGGTTGGCTCCAGCAATTTTTTCGAAGGCTTTTGCCACTGCCATTGGGAGAGGAGCTGCTCCTGAAAGACAGGCAGTCATGGATTTGAGGTCGTATTGATCAAGGTCGTCACGTTGAAGAAGTGATGCGTACAGGGTTGGAACTCCTGGGAAGAAGCTGACATTATATCGTGGGATATCACGGAGGACTTGATCGAGGTCAGGGCGTGGGTGTAACACGAGGCGGTCTGCGAGGATTACAGTGTTCAGCATACAGACAGTTAATCCGAAAGAATGGAAGAAAGGCAGCACGGCAAGAGTTGTGTCGCCTGCACCACGTTCAGCAAAGGGAATCCAGCTCTTACATTGGTAGGCATTCGCAACAAGATTATAGTGTGTCAGGATCGCTCCCTTTGGAACGCCTGTGGTTCCACCAGTATAGAGCAAGACGGCAGGGGTCTCTTTTGGTTTTATGGAAACCTTCGGTGCTTTGGGTTCAGCACTTTCTAAGATTTCACCCCACATATGGTATCCTTTCACACCTTCAGGAGGTGTAAAGCTCACTTGCATGCCTGGAAATGCATCAGCCATGGTGGTTACTATAGTGTGCTCAACTTTGGTATCATCACGAATCTTTACATAATTGTCGTGCATAATATCAATGATGATTAAGGCTTTGGCTCCTGAATCGTTGAGTTGGAATTTAATTTCAGGGGCTTGGTAAAGTGGGTTGATAAGGGTTAGAATCGCTCCGGCTTTGAGAGCACCAAAGAATGCAGTCAAAAATTGGGGCATGTTTCCTAACATAAGGGCTACTACATCGCCCTGTTTGAGGCCCATCTTATTCAAAGCATTAGCCAAGCGGTCGACTTCTTCTTGGACCTGTTTGTAAGTCTTTTCTTGTCCAAGAAAAATACCAAGAGTATTATCCGGAAAATCCTTTGCAGAATCTTCGAGAAGTTGATAGAGAGGGATTTCGGGAATATCAAGGGTTTCAGGAACACCGGGTTCATAGAATTTTAGCCAGGGTTTTTCCATTTTCTGTTATCCTCCCTGTTAAGAACAACTGTATAATGTTCTTATTGAAGGAAAAGGCTTACCATTTCTTCATCTTCGACACGGTTCATCTACTAGAGTTTTTATTGAAGAATCTCGTAGCCCTCATTGGGTGTAAACATGGAATTTCAACCGGATCCCCGGCTTCAGACAAAATACTTCATGCAACTGTTTTTCATTCCCTTGTTCCTTTTCCTGATTCTTGTTCTTCCAACGGCCTTGATGTATTTACTACTGTTTTCGGTTTTTCCTGGCTTTCTTTGGTTGTGGTCTTCAGTACTGTTCTGGGGATTTGTAATATGTTTCATTTGGACGATTCCTGGACTCATTCTCATTCCCCTCTATTATCGTCGGATTCGTTATGCCATTCACGAAGATGAAGTCATT
>JABXGS010000133.1 GCA_016550425.1 archaeon | reverse complement strand
GGTCAAACCGTGAATTTGGAGCCTATGCTCGATGAGTATTATCAGTTGTATGGATGGGATGTGACAACTGGAATCCCAAAGGAAGAAACCCTGCGAACCTTAGGATTAGCAGAGATAGCTAAAGATCTACAATCACAGGGTGTCTATTCTACATAATAACTGTAACCTACATGGGCAGTATTACGTGAAATTAAAAGGACTATCCTAGGCGCAGTTGAAGTTTGGAAATGAAGAGTGAAAAGATGAGGCTAAGAGGATTGCGCCAAATTCGGTAGTAATCGGTATTTCCTCTTGCAATATCAAATAGAATTTGGCCTGGCCATTTCCAGAGTCGGGCAACACGAAATACGCCATAAGAATGAGCATGAATGTGCCGCATTACTGACCAACTACAACGCAGTTCTTCACCAAAGCGCTGCAAGATCTGAGTTCGGTATTGTAATAAGGCAGTGGAAAGATTCTGAGATTGCTTTATTATACGAAAAGCGGTTTGTGCGCCAATTATACCACTTTCAAGTGCATAACAGATACCTTGACCACTAAAGGCGTCAATAAATCCAGCTGCATCGCCAACTAAAAGGACTCGGTGAGCTGTTAGGGGAATTAGTGATTGAAATACTGGTAGCAAATGACCTCGAAGCTTCTGTAAATTTAGTTGTGGTAGGTCATACTGCTCACAAAACATATTCGAGAATCCTCTAAGCAAACGAGGAACATTACCAAGTTTACCAGCAATTCCGCCAACACCTAATGAAAGACTATGTCTTCGTGGGAATACCCAGAAATAACCATTCGGAATATTGAGAAACCAAATCAGGAGTAGTGAAGGGTCTAGACCTTTACTCCAAAGATTTGCAGCAATCGGTACATCAACCTCAACTGCAATCCCGAATTCATTCGGTTTTCTTGCATGGCGGAGTTTAACTAAGCTTCCAACCGTGGATGTCGCACCATCAGCACCAATAACCAATTGGCCTTCGAAGGATCCTTTTTCCGTCTCACATCGAACATAGTTTTGATGCTGTTCGAGCCCAGTCAAAGCACATTCTTGGATAAACTCTGCTCCTGCCTTGGTTGCCTGATTAGCCAGATAATTGTCGAATTTCGCCCGTTGTACTGTGTAAGCGAGAAGTCGATTAGAACGATATTCAAAAGGTTTCATTTCAGGTCCCATCAAATGGAAACCAAAAATCTTCTGTTCAATAACTGATGATGGTACCTGTAGTCCCACGTGAGCTAATGCCTTCAAGGATCGGACCGACACTGCGCCACCACATGGTTTCACTCTAGGAAATTTTGTTTTTTCAAGGAGTAGCGTGTTTAGTCCTGCGTTGACACAATGATAAGCGGCAATCGATCCCGCAGGACCTGCCCCAATGACAATTACATCATATACCATCACGTGGCGCTCCGTAATGATATGTTATCTTGTGATTCACTAACCCCTATTCGTACATTAAGGTATGTAAGTTAAAAACAATTACACACGTGAACTTAGTCTTTAATGGGGGGTAGTACGTTAGCATACCCGTTCATGACTTCTAGCCCTTTTTGATTAATTACGGTGAAGCTAAGCTTGAGAAGGTTCTTTTCAGGAACCTTTTCTGTCACTTTAATAATCGCTTTTATTTCATCACCAGGAAAGACAGGAGCTGTAAAATTCACCTTCATATTATATGCGAGTGTCCCCAATCCTGGTAATTGCATCCCAATTACTCGTGCGACCAATGCACCGCCAACGGGTCCATGGGCAATGCGACGGCCAAACATCGTCGTTGCGGCATACTCGTCGTCCATATGTAAGGGGTTATAGTCACCAGACATCTTTGCATACCATTCAATATGATCTTTGGTGACTTTCATTGACCCTTCCGCTTTTTCACCAATTCTAATTTCATCTAAGCTTTTCCCCAAAATGAATTTAGTTTGACCTTTCTTCTCTTTCTTAGGGACTTTGGATTCTGGACGAACCCTTTCGAATATTTGAGGAGTAAATCGAAACATCCGAGCAAATTTCATTAACAAATCCATATCATCAGTATCAATCGTGACTTGCTTAGCCATTAACGCCTGCATGGCGTCAGTTTGTCCAAGGAGAACACGTCGCCATGTAGTTGAGTCGGTTTTTACAGTCATCATGGGATTTTTGATTTCCGTTTGATCGATACTACATTTCTGATTCTTGATGGTTAGTAGCCAAGGGGTTTCATCGGTGAAAAGGAATTGGATTTTTGCTGAAACACCTTCAGCACGATCGGGACGAAAACCATTGGGAACCGCAGACATAAGCGTGGTGAAGGCAATTGAACTTAGATCAGTTGAAACTGTGTCTTGAGCTTTTTCACGTTTCTGTTCAATGAAGACCTCCCGCTGTATCAAGTATCGTAAAATTTCCGAAGTCCCACCACCGATGGTTCCTAGGCGAGCATCACGATAGTATTGTTCCAAGGGATAGTAGTCTTTCACATATCCAGCTCCACCACAGATTTGGATTGCTAGATCACATACTTCAACTGCTGCTTCTGTAGCGAAGAGTTTAGCCATGGTCGCTTCCTTTGTGCAGGGAAGCCCCTTGTCAACCATTCTTCCTGCAGATAAGGTCAATAACCGAGCGGCCCTCATCTTCAAGGCCATATCGGCAATCTTGAAAGATACACCTTCAAAGCGAGAGATGGGTCTGTGAAATTGGATGCGTTGCTGAGAATAATCTACAGCGATTTGGAATGGGGTCCGCATGCAACCTAATGCTTCTGCCGCAATTCCAATTCGTTCTGAATCTAGCTCATCCATGAGGATGAGAAATCCTTGATTGATTTTTCCAAGGAGATTTTCTTTCGGAATCTTCATGTTATCGAATTTGATATGAGAGACGGTAGCACCAGAGCGCCCCATTAGCGTGAAATCACGTTCAACAGAGAAGCCTTTCCATGATGTTTCGATGATGAAAGCAGACATCCCACTCTTGCTATCTACTGTAGGATCGGTAATGGCAAAAACCACTATTTGGTCTGCAATGCTACCATTGGAGATGTAGCGTTTTTCCCCATTTAGAATCCAACACCCTTTTTTCTTATTCCAAACAGCTTGTGTTTCCATACCAGCTGTATCACTGCCCACAGCGGGTTCAGTAATCGCTAAAGCCCCAATTTTCTCACCTTTTGCTAAAGGAACAAGATACTTCTGTTTTTGCTCTTCAGTGCCAAACCGGAGTATGGGAATCGCACTGAGCGTACAGCTGGCACCAAACATCATCGTAGTCGAGGGAGAAATAACAGAAATTTCTTCACCTGCAATTAATTGGTAAACAAAGGGTTGTTGGGATCCACCGTATGCTTCAGGGATTAATAAGCCGGACAAACCTGCATCGGCAAGTTTCTTAAATAGCTGACGATGACTGAATGTTCGTTCTTCAATCTGAGTGTTTATTGGTTTGATTTCTCTATCAACAAATTCCCTTACTTGCTTACGAAATGCTAATTCATCAGGAGTATAGAGGATTTCGTCATCATTGATAAGAGTCATGAAAAGGTTCCCACCAGTACGATTAATGAAAGGATTAGAGTATATTTAGGGTTAATCTTGTTCTATGATTTTTGTCCCAAGGATATGAATAAGCGTAAGGAATACATGGGTCTTCATTAAATCTTGAACAGGTATATTGATTCTTAGAAGACGTGGTGAAATGCGATTTTTTGGGCATCTAATCAAGGGCGAAATTTCTTCGCCTCAATCCGGAAGGGTACTCAGTTTTCCTAATATGAGTAAGGTGATTGAAGATCCGCGAATTATGTTTGCAATGGCATTACAGAGTCAGAGTTCTTTGAAACGATTTGCTGCACGATATTTCAGTGGAATCTTACCAGAAAAAGTCCCAGAAATCCGAATGCTCAAAGATTACATACGAGTACATGGATACCCCCAAGCATCAAAGGATGAAATCGCAGATATTCAATTTGCTACCTATGCTATTGGAGGAGTGTCTGAAATAAAGGTAGCCTGTGAAGAAGCTGCGAAAATCCGACATCAAATGCATCGAGAAACTAATGTTAAGAGCAAAGGATTAACGCTTCAACAACGAGCAGATAGTCTTCTCAGAATGCAGGAATTGCTTTGGAAACACTATGAGACATTCAAGGAAATTGGGCTAGCGGAAGGGACACCACTCAAACTCTTCGAATGGCAAACCAAGGGTGTATTCAATACACTTTATCGCGAACACATTGATTACGCTAGTTCTAAAATTGCACCCAAAGAAATACCCTCTGCCACAGATGGAGAAAAAACAATTATCTCGCGCTATCCCTTTGGGGTCGTCGGGATTTTTCCCCCTTATAATGCAGCCATCGGGTTGGGTGGTATGGCAATAATTTCGTCTTATTGGGCGGGAAACGCAACTGTCATCCGCACTCCCTCAAAGATGCCTTTAACGAATATGGAATTGTCTTATGTTCTTCGAGATCTCATGGACGAATTAGATTTTCCATTAAGTGCTTTCCAAGCGGTCATTGGACCCGCTCGACCAATTGCACAGTACATGGTAAACGACGCACCGTTGAACGCGATGGTCTATTATGGGGATTCGGATATCGGGCTCCAGTTGATGGCTCAAGCTATTCATCGTGGGCTTCATTTCGTTCCAGAGCTAGCAGGGAGTGGTGCTAGTTTAGTTTGGAAAGATGTGGATATCGACAAAGTTGCTGAATTCATAACTCACGCCCGATTCTTTGGATCCGGTCAAATCTGCCTTGCTGCAAAACGATTATTCCTCCATGAGGCAATTCACGATACATTCATCGAGATGCTAGTGGAAAAAAGCGAACAACTCAAGCCCGGTCTACCGGAAAACCGAACAACAGATTTGCCGATTGTTGGTGCTCGTCCTTTGTATCAAGTCATTGACATGACACGAGAAGCCCTGAAAAAAGGGGCAAAGCTGCATTCAGGCGGGTACAGAATAAATGTCGATGGAGAAAAAGATGAAGCCGGCCTCTTCTACAAACCCACCATTCTTAGCGATGTTGGCCTCGATTGCCAGATGTGGTACCATGAAACCTTTGGCCCAATTCTCCCAATTATGAAAGTCCGAAGCATTGAACAGGCTATTGCGCAGGCGAACAACTCCCCCTATGGATTAAGGACCTCGGTGTATACTAATACTCCTGAGATTTGGCAGCAATTTTTTGATGAAATCGAGGCCCCCGGAGTTGCCATCAATACTGACCACCTTCATTTTGATGACTATTACCCACATTTAGGTGGATTGAAGACAAGTGGTGTGTTCGGGGGCAAATACTTCTACGAAGTGTTAACATATATGAAGTACCGTCACTTCCCTGCGTGACCCACTACAGTAATGTTATGTGAAAGGCTTTTAACCTAAAACGTTCTGCAGACTCACAGAGCTATTTGGTGCTGGTTATAGATGTATGACGAAGAGCTTACCAGTTTGATGATTCCTGGTCCTGTGCCAGTTCATCCGCGAGTTTACCGGGCGATGTCTCGGGTTTTATATGGTCACCGAACTCCCGAATATCAGAACACCTACAAAGAAACCGTGGCGCTGCTTCAGCGATTACTACAAACAGAACAGGATGTGTTAATCTTTGCAGGGTCTGGAACCGCAGCAATGGAAGCTGCAATTGCAAATACACTAGAGCCAGGTGAGAAAGTCCTTAACCTTGTCAACGGTAAGTTTAGCGAAAGATGGAACGAACTTACTACCGCTTTTGGCGGAAATCCGGTTGTACAAGAATATACCTATGGGCAAGCAGTGGATCCGGAAAGAGTTCGGGAAGCTCTTGCTTCTGATGCTTCAATTCGCATCGTCACACTTTGTCATAACGAGACCTCTACCGGTGTATTGAATCCCGCTAAAGAGATTGGTCAAATTGTCCGAGACTATGATCGACTTTTCCTAGTAGACGGGATAACCTCCGTAGGAGGCGATTATGTATTTCCGGATAAATGGAATTTTGACATGTTGGTAACCGGAAGCCAGAAATGCCTAGGAGTCCCCCCAGGCCTTAGTGCAATTTGGGTTGGAAAACGTGCGTGGCAAAAAATTGAGAAACGAAAACACCCCAACCCTACATTTTATCTTAACCTAACGAAAGCTAAGAAACGCTATGATGGATTTGGTGATTCACCTTTCACATCAGCAGTAAGCCTAATGTATGGACTTCATGAATCTCTCACAATCATGTTTGAAGAAGGATATGAAAATCGCGTTGAACGCCATCATCGGCTCGGACGTATCACTCGTGCAGGATATCTTGGTATGGGACTGGATTTACTAGCGGACCCAGCACATTATTCAAACACAGTAACCGCTGTTAAATACCCTTCAGGAATAACTGATAAGGAATTTCGAAAACAGGTTCGAGACTTAGGCATATTAATTGCAGGTGGACAGGGACCTGTTAAAGGCAAAATCTGGCGAACCAACCACATGAATATTTGCACAGAACGTGATGTACTAGCAACTATCACAATTATTGAAATCGTGTTAAAACGGATGGGCTTTGAGTTCCCTCTTGGATCAGGTGTATTAGCAGCTCAAGAACAGTTGCTCAAAGAAAATATCTAAGGACACGCATTTTTCGACACGTCACCCTTATAGCAGGTGGAGAGAAACAATTAGCGTCTCAGATATTAGTAGATGGTAGAAATCCTACATGAGTAACCAATATTGAAGTTGAGTGACAAAAATGACTCCAAAAGAAGGTAATCCCGAGTTTCCCCCTGCTTCAGCAGGGCAAGAGAATACCGCTCAATGCGCCATCCCGATGGAGATTCCAGCTGAGTTGTTAACCGCATTACAAAGCCGGTTCAAATTAAGTGAATCTCAGAGCCGAGTATATACCGTATTATTGGTAATGGGTCAGCTTACTGCGGATGAGATTAGTAATTATTCGGGAATTCCCATGGTCAAGGCTAGAAGCACTATCGAATACCTTGAGAAACAACAACTCATTAAAGCCTTACCCGGTGTTGTTTCTCGTTATCGAGCATTTGCACCTTACAAGGAATTGGCCAAGGAAGTCCAAGCTTTCACAAAAGACACTCAGAAATCTTGGAAGGAACTGCAGCAAATCCAAACTAAAGCATTAGGCGAAATACATGATGAATTGCAGTTAATGATTCGGCAGACTCGGAATGCCTTGGAAAACCTAAACGAAAGACAGGGAATCGCTTTAAACGAGGCAGCCATGGCAACTAATATTGTATTGAGTAACGTAGCGGAAAACTTACAGAAAGCCTTGAGTGAAGTTGCATCATCCAGTGTCAACGAAATTTCAGACCAGATTACATCAATTCAAGAAGCTCTCAGTAATCTCATTGATGAAGGAGCCACTCAGCTAGATGAGGCTCAAAAGCAGGTGTTAGATGATACAATTAAAGCAATCAACGGATACCAAGAAGAAACAGAACAATGGGCTAGCGCTACAGCAAATCAAATTTCAGCAGAAGTGGTCACCAACATCCAACAGGTCCAAACTCAACTACAGAATGCTAATTCTCGTATTCAAAGTAATATAGATTCAGGAATAAAATCCATAACTTCTGAAAGTACATCACAAAAAGAGGGAATATCTGAAATTACTGAAGAAACCGCTATAACCCTCACAGATGATATCACCTCCTTCAATCAAGAGACACAAAAAGCGTTAGACACATTACAAAAAGAAACAAGACAAAATTTAACAAAACATACTCAAAGTTTTTCGACTCAACTCCGTGACACCTGGACACAACGAACCCAGGTATTGGAAGACATTCTCACACAGTTAGATAAAACGATACAAAAAGAAAATCGCCGACTTGTTTCGCACACGGATAATGCCGCAACAACCATGGATTCCACAATCAAATCCAGCCGTGATACCTCGGTACAAATCGTCGAAAGCCTTTTTGAAAAATTAAAAGAAGCTCACGCGCAAAATAGTTCAGAGATACAAAGTCTACACAAAGAAGCCGAAACTACTATAACAGAATGGCCTCCCTCATCCCTGAGTTTTTCACAATTTTCCAAAATTCAGACTTCGTTATCCACCCTGATAGAACAAGTAAAAACAGAACATGAAAAACTGCTCGAAGAGGCAAAGCAAGGCATAGGCATTGAAATGCGTGACAAGTATTTAGCACAGCTCCTAGAAGTGCAGACTCTTCTTCAGACCTTAATCGAAGAAAGCAACACGCAACAAACAAATCTTGCTACCAATTTCAAGTCCATCGCTGATCAAGTCGGAAGACGACTCAAACGCCGATTAAAAACCGTACAAAAAACTGCGGAATCCTTTATCTCAGACTTTCAAACAAAAATGAATTCACAAGAAGAACAACATCGTTCTCTAAATAAACAAATGCAAAAACTCCTAAAATCAGAAGCCTCCACTGCAATCAAAGCGCTTGAGACAACAGAAAACCAACTAAGAGAGTATAGTGAAGCCCGATTAGCTCAAGCACAAAGCACCATAAGGCAGTCTGGCAAAGAAAACCTAGCTAAAGCTACCAAAGAGCAAAAAGGCATTGAAAAGAAAGTCCGTGCCTTCGAGGCAGCACTGAAAAGAATAGTCGGAGAAACAGCTTCAGGACTAAACAAAGAACTAACAAAACTTGAAAGAATAATAAAGGAATATTCTGAGGGAATAGAAAGTACCGCAGACAAACTCCGCGCTGAGCAAATACTCAAAATCGAAACCGCAATCAGCAATTATCAACCTGCAATTACTGAAGCCCAAACCAGCCGAGATAAAGCTGTAGAGAGGATAATTAAGAGCTGGAAATCTCAACTGACAAAACGGGATCAAACAATTATTACGAATTTGAATAAAATTCTGCAAGAAGATATTCCCGTATATGGGCTTGCAGCCCTCAATGGATATCAAACAACCTTCGAAAAGAAAAAAGCCGCGCTTAAATCAAGAGTAGCTAGCACCGCTGCATCCATTATACAAAAGAGCCTAACTTCTTCTAAACTCAATGATGTTAATTCAGTGATTATAAACACCTTGGAGAAACAATTAGGTGATATCTCAACAAGTTTTATTGAATTCCTTGGAGCTCGCCAGGATCTACAGAAAACACAATCTGATACAGCACTTAATCTCGCTCGAGATGAATTTGTTAACGTCTACAACCAACAAATCACGAAACACAATGAGCTAATCGCTAAATCATTTATTACTCAAATGAAACCAATTTTGCGTAGCTGCAAAACAAAAGTGATGCGGCAAGCAAAGCGGGAGAAACAAATCAATGATATACTGCAAACCACGTTTGACAAACTCCGTGCACTTTTAAAAACTGCTTTATCCAAACAAACCAAACCTGTTCGCGAAAAAACCACAAAAGAGCTGGAAACTGTTTTACAAAGTTTCAAGATGAGGCTCACAAAACAAACTAACCGAGAGAAGCAAATATCGAAGATTTTTCAATCCAGCGATCAAAATCTTGAAACTTTACCCAACGCCTTTCTCTCAAAACTATCTGAACAGTACTTAAACAAACAACCCATGAATCTTTTGAAAATCTTTAATGAATATCAATCAGCGCTCGACCGTCAGCACAAACGCAACATAAAAGAAATAACCACTGAATTTGAGTCCTTATTGAAGACGCCCCTGCAAACGAATTATTCGAACTCTTTGAAACCCGAACTTACTAGTCTGCTGAAAAATTCAGGCGAAGAGATGTTAGAAAAATATCAAAGGAGAGTCGCAGATGATCAAATATCACCACAGGTTCAGGCAGAGGCGGCGTTTCAATCTATATTAGAGAAACAACTTCGAACTCAGCTTCCACCAAAACTCCGGGAGTTTTCAACTACACAAAGCCCCCCAATTAAAGACTCCACAGAAGAACTGGCCAAGAAACTCAGCGACACAGTGAAAAAATTTGATGCGAATACGCGCACTCTGGTTGAAAAATATTGGTTACCAGTCACCAAAACCATTGATGACTATTCCTCAGCAGTAGTGGGTAATTTAACAGCCTTAAATACCGCCACGGATACTGCGGTCGACCAAGCCATAGTGAATGTAAAAACAAACCTGACGAATTTTGAAGACGATACAAGTAACCTATTAACTACAGCTGTTCAGGAATTTGACCGTGAAAAAAGTGGAATCTACGAGCAAGTCTCTCAAAGTATTACCGAAATGCAAGAGGACTGTTTTGCACAACTTGAAGAAACCCAAACTCTGTTCGATTCGCTGTGGACTGATATAAGTACTCAAAAAACTTCAACGACACAGAAAATAGAGACAATGGCAGAGGAAATCGAAAAGGCTACGACCAAAAATCTTGTAACTATTCGTGAATCCGCGAATACTTTTGTGGAAAATATAGAAACCGAATTGCAAACACAAGAAGATCGAGTCAATAACTTGAAGAAAAATGTCCAAGATTTGATACAAAAGCAGGGGACCATAATAATTGCAGAAATAAACAATATCCAAACGAAATTAGTAGCCTTTTCTGAAAAGCAGATTCCGAAATCTCAGTCCATAATTGAAGAAGTCGGGCAAACTTGTGCCATACGTATGGACGAACAAAGAACGGCAATGAATCAGCTCTTAGAAAAATTTGCTAGCTCTCTTTCTGGAGAAGTAGAGGATTATATCTCCACCCTACAACAAGAGCTAGTCCAATTACAAACAGTGACTTCAAAGCTAATAGAAAGAATTGGAGAAACCAGCGAAAAGATTGACACTGAACTAGTTGAACAAATCGAATTGAATAAGGTAAATCTGCTCAACACAATCAATACTCAACAAATAGCATTAAGCAAAGAGACTTCTTCAACTTTCCAATCCCTTGCCGAACAATCTAGAGAAATACAAAACCAACTATTTGATGAGTTAGAACGCGTCACTAATGAAGGTAAAGAAGAGCTTGAACAGCAGATGAGCGAGATTGATACCGCCATAAATGCTACCCTAAATACAACGCTTACAAAGAATGATACTTCTTATCAAACACTACTCGAAACACTCAAAATTAAAACACAGACCATCATTGGCCAATTAGGAGAAAATCTATCAACTCTTGGAGAACGAATTTCAGCATCCTCAGATCAGCTCTCAGAGTCACTTATCTCAACGTTGAAGAGTTCACAAGGTGATATCTCCAAGCTCTTATCAAACATCATCGCGGGGATAGAAGAGAACAAGAAAAACTTTCAAACAGCAATAGAAGAGCAAGTTGAAAATGTACTACAAGATCAAACCAAGACACTGAGTTTAACCGAGACCCGATTAAATCGCGCCATTCAGGATGGTTTACGGCGAACGGAAGAAAGGCTCCAAAGCTTCAAGGGAACCGCAGTCACCAATCTCAAACAAAAAAATGACAAACTAGTTGCTAGCATTACCCAAATTCTAGATAATGCTAAAGATGGATTGACCACTCAAACACAACAAACGGGTCGACGGATTAGCCGAACCTTAAGCAAAGAACGCCAAACATTCAAATCAGAGTATCAGACTTTGACAAAAGAAGTCACAGCCAGAGCGAAAACTGCTGAAACAACTGCTGTTAATTCTTTGCAACTGTTCTCCGCTCAGACAGAACCTACCCTGAACCGTCTCAGAACCCAAGCAGGTCAAACCGAAGAAATTCTTATCGGCTTGTGGAATACTCTTACCAAAATGGAACCCGCAGAGGCAGAGCGAACATGGCGGATTGTGACTTGTGAAGGAATCCAGAACCATCTTTTAGATATGTTTCGAAGAATCGGTGAGACCATAACTTTAGTCTATCCTACATTTGACGAAGTTCCTGTTGCTGAATTGAGTGAAGTACAACCTCAAAATCGGATTCATATCATTACCACACTTGATGGGGAAAAACAATTAGCCAGTGCTCAAAAGCTCTTAAAACAAGGAAATATTCGGATTTGGAATAATCCGAAAATGGAGTTTTATGGTGGCTCGCGTGATGGAGAAGAGGTTCTTATCGCGCCCACCTACGGAAATCAAGGCGAAATTGTTGCCGTAGTCAGTGACCAAGCTAGTTACATTGCCTTATTCAATCAAACCCTCGGACCCCGATGGATCTCAGCGTCAAATGAAATTCGGCTTCGCAGCTAGAAAATAGAATTTCGAAAGAGCACAGTACCTAGCTGCAACCCACCTGGTTGGTTGAAGCCTTGCGATCAAATTGGGTGTCATAAAGTTCCTGAACACGTTGAATTGTATCAGCGTCTTGTGGAGTCTTATCATATCTTAAACGTTTGATTCGGGCAAACCGCAGTGCCATCCCAGACTTATATGTTGGACTCCGCTGAATCTCATCATATTCGACTTCGACGACAAGCCGCGGATGGACGGTGACAATTCCACGATGCTGTTCGATTTTATGTTCAAGTAGGCGTTGGGTAATATCCTCGAATTCTGCATCCGTTAGCCCCTTGAAAGTTTTTCCAAGCATGTGATATTCGCCTGTATCTGGATCCTGTGCAGCGAGATGATAGTCACTGAGCCATTTATGTCGTCGACCTGTTCCCCATTCAGCGGCAATGATGACCAGGTCCAGGGTTTCCATGCTCTGTTTAATTTTCAACCATGCTTTTCCGCGTATACCGGGTTGGTAGGGGCTATCTAGTCTTTTGGCGACAAGCCCTTCATGCCCCGATTCAATCGCCTTCTCAAAAAATGCAGTGACTTCTCCGGAATTTGAACTCACTAATTGCTCAACGAGGGGAATTTGACCCCGAACCATATTTAGACGCTGTCTTCGTTTTTCGTAGGATTCATCAATTAGTATTTCACCATCATGCATAAGCAAGTCAAAGAGATACAATTTAACTGGAATTTTACGAACCATTTCCTCAATATTACGAACCCGACGGAAACGTCGCATAAGATGTTGAAAAGGATAGGGACGTCCATCGGGCCCCTCTGCTAGGACCTCCCCTTCAAGAATGCCGCTTTGGGCTTCAATTTGGTCATCAATCATTGTAACAACATCAGGTAAACTAGTTGTCACATCTGTAAGACGTCGACTATAGATTCGGATTAATGTTTGTCCATTCTGATGCTGCAGATGGATTTGGACACGGGCACCATCCAGCTTCATTTCAAATGCTGAACGCCCATCATGAATAGTCAATGCATCCTCAACGTCTTCCGCCTGTGCTGCCAGCATTGGTAGTAGGGGAATGAATACCTGTAATTTCACCTTCTTAAGTCCCTTTACCCCTTCACTGAAAGCGATGCGTGCTACTTTCCCGATATTTCCGGTGAGCATATTAGCGCGGCGAACGAGATCAAGAGGTAATTCGAGTGTTCGGGCAATCGTGCTTTCAAGCATGCCTTCGCTGAACCCGATGCGTTGATCCCCGACAAGAAGCTTAGCAAGATATTTGGCCTCCAGCGGCGTTGCACGCGTAAATAATGCCCGGAGAAGACTGGTTTTTCGTTTTCGCGATCCAGGACCTTGAGCATCAGCGATTTCGGAAAATGTTGTATGCACACCGCGGATGGTTAGAGCTGTTGTGAATAAAGTTGATTGTTTAATAGTTCCGGATTGCAGGTACAGCTGATATACGACTTCGCCGATGTCACCAGATTGTGCAAATAAATCACGTAATAATTTCGGAGATGGTTGTAACAATTCTTGAAGTATCTGATGAAGTGCCTTCCAGTCAAGTGCAAGGGAGCGTTGACTAGTTCGAGGAAAAGGCTGACCGATAAGAAGTAAGGCAGCGACTTCTATCTCCTCAGAAGAAAGTTTTGAAAGGAAAATCCCGCCGATATCCATTTTTTCTAAGCGCTTAGTGGTCCCCATAATCGCCTCAGAAACCTCACTGAGGGTTTGAAATGGGGTCGCAGCTGTTACCGGCATAACTGAACCCTTCTGTTTCTGAAAATCCAGCGTTCCTACAAGTTTTAAAAGTGTGCTTTAATACATCCTTGGTAAATCTCTTTTATTATGTAGGTTGTTTGAAATGAAAGTTCACGAATTATCCTCTGCATCCCGGAGTGTTAATATCCGGTTACGCATCCTTTCCTTAGAGCCCGTTCGGGACGTACAAACACGTTATGGTAAAGCCCGTGTAACCACCGCCCAGGCAGGTGATGATACGGGTACTATCAAATTATCCCTTTGGAATGACGACATTGACAAAGTGGATGAAGGAGTAGTCGTCGAGGTTGAAAATGGGTTCGTCAAGACGTTTCGTGGTGAGATGGAATTATCTGCCGGTCGTTATGGAACCATTGCCATTGTCGATGACCCCGAGTTTCCATCACTGGAAGAAATCATGAAGAAATATCCAGGAGAATAGAATAAGTCAAAGCGAGTTTCAGTCATTTGCTTCTGAGGGAACCTCCATTGATCATTGATACGATTATCGCCTGGTTACAAGCCTTTGATGCATGGATAGATGGCATTATTGCGCTCCTAATTTCATGGGTTGTAGCCTTAGGACCACTCGGCGTGTTTCTTGGTGTCATGATTGAAACATTCATTGCCCCACTTCCCTCCCCACTTGTTCCAATGGCGGCAGGATTCATTCTAACCTTAGGATTGGACCCACTGCAGGCAATCTTAGTTATCCTATTCAGTGTAATGTTTGTTGGAGCTCTTGCCGCCACAGTTGGTTCCTTTTTTGGGTACGGAATTGCATTTTTTGGCGGGTATCCGATTATCGAGCGATATGGTAAATACCTTGGAACATCACTAGAAGAAATTGAATATATGCGCAAGAACATGGAGAAATCTTCACGCGATGAAATTTACCTGTTCACCGCACGTGCCATCCCCATTATCCCACTTTCTGTCGTCTCGCTTCTGTATGGTGCGATTCGAGCAGATGTAAAAAAATTTGCAGTATTCACATTCCTTGGTACTTTACCTCGTTATCTGGTCCTAGGCCTCTTAGGCTGGATAATTGGTGTAGGATTCGTAAATTTAGCTGAAATGATTGATTTGTTAGAAACTCTAATTTTAATCCTCCTCATCATTTTTCTGGTCGTCTTTATTTTATATCGCATTATTATTCGTCGGCGTGCTCGAAAAGAACAGAATGCAGGAAACGATGAATTAACAGAAGCTAATGAGGAACCTAGCGGTTTGCGTGAGGATCACCGACAATTGCCGGGCGTAGTTCGAAGAAAAAGAGCACCTTGCACCCCTGTTCTTGGAGATCCGCTTGGAGCGTTGCTGCACGACCCTTAGCATCGTGAATCGATTCATAGAGTGGCGAAACACAAATCGGCATGGTTTCACCCTCAGGAGTAAGACAACTAAAATCCTCTGGAACTTGTGCTGGTGGAGGAAGTCGCGAAGAGACACGAAACTTACCATCGAGGATGCTAAGCCATATTTCTGGGTATTTACATTCTGTCATGTATGCCACAAGCAAGCAAACTAGGTAGGAACTAATAAGGTTGAGCACCAGTTAATGGTTTCGGAACAGTTGAATTATCGAAGTTGGTGTTAGGATTGACGCAACAAATTGCTGGTGTTGACGAGGCTGGACGAGGACCCGTTATAGGCCCGCTAGTAATCGTAGGGGTTGTGATAACTGCTTCTCAAGAAGATGCACTTAGTGAATGGGGAGTCCGAGACTCAAAACAACTAACTCCTCGACGTCGTGAATTGCTTGCACACCGAATTCGCCAACTGGCTTCCAAAATTGAAGTGTTAGAAGTAAGTGCAAAAACAATTGACGAGGAACGGCAGAAAAAGCACAGCCTCAATGTTTTAGAGGCAAAATGGATGGCACAGGTTTTGAATCGTTTACGGTGGGATATTGCTTATGTCGATGCCTCTGATGTAAATGCTGCACGGTATGGTCGCACAATCTCAGCACAGTTAAACACACCAAAAACGGTTATCAGTGAGCATAAAGCAGATTCAACCTACCCCATTGTTGGCGCCGCATCAATCGTTGCCAAAGTACATCGTGATCGACGAATCAGCGAATATCATCAGCGCTATGGAGACTTTGGAAGTGGATACCCTAGCGATCCAAAAACGCGACGATTTCTAAGCACTTGGATTCAAACACATCAAACGTTTCCGGATATTGTTCGAAAAACCTGGGAAACGGCTCGGGATATTAGTGCAGCAAACCGTCAGCAAACCTTGAACAAGTGAGGAACAGCATTCGAAACTAGCTAAGAGGAGTCCTTTTCTTTCTTTTTCTTCGCAGTTTCTTTCTTTTCTTCTTCCTTCTTCTTCTGCTTCTCCTCTTCCTTCCGCTTCTTCTCCTCTTCTTTTAGTCGCTTCTCTTCTTCTTTGCGTTTTTGTTCCTCTTCCTTCTTCTTCTGCTTCTCCTCTTCCTTCCGCTTCTTCTCCTCTTCCTTATGCTTTTTCTCCTCTCCCTTCTTCTTCTGTTTTTCTTCCTCTTTAAGGCGTTTTTCTTCTTCCTTCCGCTTCTTCTCCTCTTCCTTCTGGATTCGTTTAGCCTCTTTTTCGTCAACAGCAGGCAGTTCAGCGGTTTCTGGAGGTTCAGCTTCCGTGACTTCAGGAGGAGCTGGCATTTCCGCTTCAACTTCAGGAAGCTCTTCTTCACCCTCTTCCTTCTTCCGCTTCTTACGTTCCTTCATCTTCTCTCGCATACGCATATAGGTTTCACTAAGAAGCTCTAAGTGTCGCTTGGCAATATCTGGGTGGATATCCTTGGCCTCTAAACGCTCTTGGATCCGCAGCACCAAGAACTCCGGAAAGAAGGATTCAAAATGTACATCCGAGGTTATCATAATCAACGGATCATCTTGAGCAGAAACCTCAACAGAATCTGCACCCATCTTCGTAATGACTTGCGACTGCTCCAACCGCCGCAGTACATTATCCAATGACGCTTCCTTTTCCACCACTCCAACTAATTCGGATTTATGCACAATCTTCCGACGTAACGTCTTCGCCACATCGTAAATATCAGGATCGAGAAGCAATTGGCCAATCATAATCGTGTCTTCTTCAGTCCACTGATAATCTTCAAAGAAACTTTTTACCCGGTTCTCATATTCACGGAACTGATTCTTGTTCAACCCGCCACCCTTGGCTAATTTAAGCGATTGTTCAGGAGGAAACCGTGCACCCAAGAGGTCATTGACTAAAAATACGCAATTATCGGACACAGCATTAATCCAGTCTTCTTCCACAAGTCCACTACGTAAAAGGGGCAAGGTCACAAGTCCCAAATCTGGATAATGCTTTCCCGTTTGCAACTCAAGCCATTCCCGCAACTCCTCGGCTGGAATCCCTCCACGAGCCAATTTATGCATGAGCAACCGAGTTTCCTGATCCACGAACACTTTGGCTAGTCGCTGCTCCACAGACAGCTCCACCATCCGCTTCAGCTTCTCAAAGACTTCACCCAGATACTCTACAAATTCTGGCTCACCAATATTTTCTACAATCTCACTCG
>JABXGS010000020.1 GCA_016550425.1 archaeon | reverse complement strand
GGAAAATCGGCGTAAGACAATGGTTTGAATCAAATGCCAGAGCCCATTGGTCACAAACATAAAGGCAAAACTCAGTGGCCAAATCACCCAGACACCTCCCAACACTTCAAACACGACAATTCCAATAGTGAACACCAAAAAAATCATGAGATTAAATCCAAAGAACATTCGCCCCGTATACTCCGGATAAAAGGTCTTGCGCATCATCTCAATAAATCCCTCTCCCACCGCTGTCTCCTCAATGACGTGCACACAATATGCCATTAGATACCCCCAAAACAGCACACTCAAGGTGATTTCCATCATCTTATCCACCACACACTATTCTTAGACTCTACTTATCTTCGCATAAAAATTCATATCAACATCGCGCATAAACAGAATATTAGTCTCTTTCAAAGCGAACGCAAAGATTGGTTTAAAGGACCATTGTTAGTTTAAACAGCCTCGCTAAGCCATCGGTGAACCCCAGTGCTTACCTCATTGAGCCTCGAACATTATGACCACATTCGGTCGCTATGTCAGGGCTTCGATTTTCAACTCATCATCACCGCCCTCATCGAGCTTACCAGTCCTGGTCACATCTTCGTGGATGATCCCGAAAAACCAACCTGCTGTTTTCTTAGCACCGCAGAAGGCTGCTTTCTTGCCGGAAACCCCAATAACGATGCCTTCAATGCTAAACTTGGCAATTATCTTCAGGAAAAAATGCGCACAGCTAAAACGCGACCCGAAGATGAAATAGAACTTATTCTCTCTGTTCATCCAAAGACGTGGACCAAACAGTTTGCCACCATCTTTCCAACACAGACCCCCATTTACATTCCCCGCCGATATTATACCTGTACTCAACTAAAATGGAAAGATTCCGTAACGCTCCCTTATACCATTATACAGATTTCCCAATCTCTCCTTACCAGTCCTGACGTGTCCATTCCTGACCATATACGGTCATGGATTGCCTCTAATTGGGGCTCTCAAGATGCTTTCTTGAAACGTGGCTTTGGATTTGCCACGATGCACCAACAAAAACTAGTTTCATGGAGCCTCACCGACTGCGTCAGTGGAAATCGCGCTGAAATCGGCATCCGAACCCAACCCGAACACCGACAACAAGGATTAGCTACCTCAACCGCTGCTGCAACTGTGAACTATGCACTCCAACACGGGTTCCAACATATCGGCTGGCACACCAGCCAAGATAATATCGGCTCCATCAGAGTCGCGGAGAAAGTCGGATTCGAAAAGACACTCGATTACATCTGGTATCTCTTCAGATTCTAAAACAGCGCTATTCGTCAATAAGAGTAGTAAAGAGAAGGAGATCAGTCAGCACAACCAAGATACTCACTGATAATCGTATAAGATCCATCCCAAGGTGAATCAGAGGATTTCTGACCTTACAGGGCATTTTGGCTTTTTCTCAATATTTTCTGCTCATCAACATAAGAACCAGTGCTTTCTTTAAGTCGCTAACGAATTATTACCATCGCATTCAAGCGGTAATCTAGCTTCTCCAGCGGGTGAAAAGGAATGCGAAAAACGCTTCTAATCTGTTTACTCTTAGTTAGCTTAATCACTGGGTTTTCCCTGACCCCGATAACTGTAAACTACTCCGTCTTCGGGGCTGTGAAACAGATTCCTGTCGATTTAGTACCCAATTGGGATTTCACCGAAACAGAGCCCGGGGGATGGGAGGGGAATGACCATAATGTCACCAAACCCACCTTCTGGCACTTCACTGGTGACACGGATGGTCCCAAGGAACAATACCGTCTCATCAATGACACGGAAAACGACGGGGATGCTGATACCCTGTTCCTCCAACCCACCCGCACCAACCAAGATCACACCATTATGTTTTGGCAAGACTTTACCCCTCTCGACATCAACCACGTCACCATCCAGTTTCGCAGTTGCGCCACTGGACCCTCCGCCCTCATCCTACTTTATGGACTCAACGCCAGCATCACCTCAGACACACCGCTCCCAAATGGTACCATCCCCTACCTCCACACCCTTCACCCCCACCTCAACGAAACCCCTGGTTACTGGACCAACTATACCACCGTCACCCAAACCCTAAGCAACGTTAACAGCTCATATCATCATTATCGCGTCCACTGGCAACTCATCGAAAACCCCGGAAAACCCGACGCCCAACTCTACATCAATTATTGCCGAGTCACCGAACCCCAACTCCCACTTCCACCCTTACTCCCGCCCCCTGGAGCCCTTCCATTCATTTATGCCCTCATTGTTATTGTCGTCACCGTTATCCTTCTTACTCTCATGGTCCTCTCCTACCTTAAACAAGAAGGCAAACTTAATTTTCCTAAAATTCGTCAATAAGATAATAGCGGGAAAGAGGTCGATCACCCGAATAGCATGAACCACCAGTTACAAATCATGTGCAAGATTTGTTTCATATCACTTCATCTGAAAAACTATTTCTCAAGCAAGAAATTGGAAGCACGTTCGTTCGAATCCTGTATTATAAAAAAGGGAGGAGAGACGGGAGCTCCCGTCATTGACCTTGATTCATTAATATAGCTGCTTTAGAAGAATCCGATAACATTGCCGTTTCCGTGTGGATTATGAAGCACGATAGTTGTTGCTGAATCAGAGCCCAGATATCCTTCGAAATAGCCTTTGATATGCATCCCTTCGTAGGCACCAGTTCCATGGCAGATGAATTTTCCAGAAATGACGAAGCCGGAATCGAATTTTATGACCAATGTGCCTTCAAAGGCCCCGCCATCTCCATAGAAAATGACTTTGCCCCAGCCTACGCCCACAAAGGTGTATTGGTTGAAGTTGTTATTGCCCATGTAGAAAATCGTCCAGTCTAAACCATCATATAGGTAGCCTGCATGAGGCCAGTTTCGAATGTGCCAGATGTCATTGGAAAACCATTGTTTTTCGGGTTCGGGGGCAGAGACTCCGAGATGCATTAAACAGGTGTAAGTGGTTTTTGTAGATTTAGCTTGAACGGCGAAGCAATTTGTTGCCAGTAGGAGAATAAAACCAAGTACTAAGCTAACAGCGAGGATTCGCGTTGCCTTTTTTGCCATCGAAATATCTCTCCTTGATGTCACTAACCTTGCTGGTTGCGACATCGTGGCCCAAGTATGCGTATATATGATACTTATCTGTTTACACACTAGATGAGCGAAGGTGAACGCATTAGATGATATCGTGCTTGTGACATTTTCTGGAATTTAGGCGTAATTCCGTCGGGTTTTGAAGATGAATTAGGGTTGTCAGGGTTGAAAAATACCCTAGGAAAAAGCGTCAGGATTTTCTAAAAACAGACCAAAATCCTTTTTTCAGAAATTCTCTATTGTGAATAAGGTGTAGCTATGCATGGCTTTAAAATATAGTTTCAAAGTTATTACGATGGGGGATGGTGCAGTTGGAAAAACCTCATTGGTTATTCGATATACGGAAAATCGTTTTGATATAAAATACAAAGCGACTTTAGGTGCAGCTTTTGCCGCCAAAGAAGTTAAGATCACTAATGTCAAAATAAACCTAATGATTTGGGATCTGGCTGGTCAACCTTCATTTGATGAGGTACGAGATCGTTATTACATAGGTTCTTCAGCAGCCATACTTGTTTTCGACGTTACTAACGCTTCAACCACTAAGAAACTAAAAAAATGGTTAGCAAAATTCAGAAAACAGGTTCCGAAAGGACCGGTCATTTTAGTTGGGAATAAAACGGATTTGGTGGAAAAACGTCAAATCTCAACCCAAGAAGCACATGAGATTAGTGACAAATTACAATTACCGTATTTTGAAACATCATGTTCAACAGGCGAAGGGGTCAATGAGGTATTCCACAGCCTTATCATTAAAACCCTCGAAGCCAAGGAAAGAAGAAGATAAACAGCTAAACGCCCAAATAGTGTTTATGAATCTGTATAGTTATTTTTCTCTTCAATGAACATCGCATCAGTTTTTCTGATTAAATCAAAATAGGTTTTTACCTGAGCATTTGTTCAAGCATTAATTCTCTTTGAGTAGGTCTCTTTTTCAGTTGTGATTGGCTTTTTGAGATATTTTCGAAGACGTATATGCAATTCTTAGAAAATGATATGAACGCGTTTGTTTTACGTCGTCTGAAGCGAATTTTGCCAGATAGAGTGAAAATTTCCTGAGAAAAAAATGTGAGAAGGAAGCATCCTAATGCTTCCTTCGTTTACGACGAGTTATGATACCAAGACAGAGCGCTATTGTTACACCGAGGCCAATAGCAATAGCAGGGAAGCCAGGAATCCCGGGTGCTAGTTGTGTGATGGTGATGCTAGTGCTGAGTTCGTTTTCGTAGGGATCTGCAACGGTGATGGTTAGTGAGTAGTCGCCCGGCGCTAATGGAGTGGTTCCGGTGAGGTGTCCTGTGTTGTCGATGGCAAAGTGGGTTGTGTCATCAACAGCCCATTGATCAATCCCTGACAGGTCTGTGGCTTCTAACTGGTAATCTAGTAGCAGTCCTGCGGCTAGGACCTGATCAACTGGAGTAGTCACCCAAGTAGGTGATGTAGTGTCCTGCACGGTGACCGTGAAGTTTGTTGTCAGGATGTTGTCCAAGGTGTCATTCACTCCAACTTGAAGCCCATAGAAATCGACAGATAGTAGGCTAGCATTGGTGACTACCCCTTGGCTATCGATGGCAAAGTGGGTTGTATCATTCACCCACCACTGGTGAATACCTGCATCAGAGGCAGCATTCAAGTCGTAGTTGAATCCGGTTCCCAATTCTACAATCTGGTTACTGGGCACATCTACCCAACGGGGTAAGGGCACCCGTAACAACAAGATATCATAGTTCCCCGCACCAGAGCTATTAGTCCACCCGGTGAGGGCAAACCCCCCACTGCTTACCTCGATTAGGCTTACGCCAAGGTCGAAGTCTGTGCCACCGTAGGTGTGGTTCCACAATTCATTGCCAGCGGTATCCGTACGCACTAGCCACACATCCCCACCACCAGCACCAGAACTGTTAGTCAACCCTGAGAAGGCGAAACCACCATCACTCATTTCCACCACCGTACCTCCCATTTCAGAATAAGGTCCGCCGTAGGTCCGGTTCCAGAGGTGGTTTCCGTTGGTATCCGTACACACTAACCACATATCCGCATTTAAGCCAATGCCATAAGAGCTGTTGAACGTGCCACCAAGAACAAAGCCACCACCACTCAGTTCCACCACTGAATAGGCCATGTCTCCAATTGCACTACCGAAGGTCTGGTTCCAGAGATGGTTACCATCTGCATCAGTTCGAATCAGCCACATATCACTACCGTACATCGCCGCACCACCGGTGGCGTTGGTTAAGCCTGCAAAGGCGAAGCCGCCGTCACTCACCTCAACCACCGAATAAGCCATATCATAGTTGATGCTACCATAGGTCTGGTTCCAGAGGTGGTTGCCGTCAGTGTCGGTGCGTACTACCCAAACATCAGAATCCCCAACACCAAAGCTGGCAGTGTTACCGCAGAGTATAAACCCTCCACTACTCACCTCCAGTACCGACATAGCCCCATCAGGTGAAGCCCCGCCATAGGTCTGGTTCCAGAGATGGTTACCATCGGCATCAACCCGTAACAGCCAAAAATCGTTGCTACCAGCATCGTAGCTGGTACTGTAACCAGCGCAGGCAAAACCGCCGTCACTCACCTCAATCACTTTAAAGCACGACTCCCAGTCGTACCCGCCATAGGTTCGATTCCACAACTGATTCCCATCAGCATCGATTCGTATTAACCATCCATTATTGACACCCGCGCCAAAACTCCAAGTATGACCAGCGAGGATAAACCCTCCACTACTGACTTCCACTACAGCATAACCCATATCGTCATTAGGACCACCATAGGTATGATTCCAAAGAGCATCATAAGCTCCAGGTACAGGAGGTAGATCAATGTGTGGGTTTCCCTTTGGTTGAGTGAATGGCATCAAAGAAAGCTGGCTATTTGGAACAGAGAAATTGGGCGTTACAAGGTGAACTGAGCCAGTTCCTGTTTTTTCTAGATAACGGGGGAGATACAAACTGACTGAAAAGATGAGAACACCCAATAACAGTATGGTAACCCACCATGATCTAGAGCCCTTACTAAAAATCTGCATATGCAATCTATCCCTCCAAATTCTGTTTCAAGTGCTCAGGTAAAAAAGCGGTAAATCGCTAGAATCTATCAAATCAATATTGCAGTACTGTCGTCTAACTGATCCTTCCTCGCACCAACAGGAGGATTCACAACGGCGACTTATTAATCCTGTATACTAGAGTGATCTATTACTAAAGACAGGGAACTATCAGACCCTTGAAAGACGGAATCTTCTTGAGGTTATAGATAAAAGCTGTTGTAATGCATCCAACAATTAGCTTTCACATAAGTAGGTCAGCGATTTTACTGGTTATTATCAACCGCCTTAAACGAGATTGAAAACAAATATGCATTACTTTCCAACGATGTGAAAGATGATTTGCTTTATATCGTACAATTATAATGAATTTGAAAAAGCACCGCTAATCTTGAAGCGTTAAGCTATCGGCGTAGGGCTTGAGAATTTTGTCGATTTCAGACATTTGTTTGCTAGTGAGTGGACCGAATTGGAGTGCTTGGCTCGTTTCCTCAACTTGTTTGACCGACTTGAAGCCCGGTATTGGTATTACTTGGGGACTCAGGGCCCAGAGCCAGCCCAAAGCAGCCTGAACTAGCGTGCGGCCGTCGCTAGTGAGTATTTCGCGAATCATTTCGAGCATTTCAAGTTGTTTTGCTTGTCGCCCTTGTTGGAGATTCCAACCGGCGCGTATGTCGTCTTTAGGCATCGTTGAGCTTTTGCTGTACTTTCCGGTTAGAAGCCCCATTGCATAGGGGCCTCGCGCGATGCTAGCTTGATGGAGTTTTTCACAGAGGGCTAAAAGTTCTGGATTACGTTCAAAAATGTTGTAGTTGTATTCCATGGCAGTACAATGGGGACCTTCGATAAATGCTTGGGCGCGATTAGTATAAGGTGTACTCCATCCATATGATCGGATCATCCCGTCGTCAACGAGTGTTTCCAGCACAGGTAAGAGGTCTCCTGCGAGGTTGGCATCATATTCTTTGCAATGAAACATGTAGAGGTCAATATAGTTTGTGTTAAGCCGGTTTAGACTAGCTTTACATGCTTTACGGATAGTTTCAGGTTGAATAATATCGGGATCGCCCAACCAGGTCTTGGTATTTTCATCGAAGATTCCCCCAAACTTGGTGGCTATAATGACGTCATCGCGGTACCCTTTCAAGGCTTTGCCGAGAATGCGTTCACTATGTCCAGCGCCATAGGCGTCAGCGGTATCAAAGAAATTCAAGCCTAAATCAAGCGCACGATGGATAGCCCGTATTGAGTCATTATCATTTACTTGT
>JABXGS010000132.1 GCA_016550425.1 archaeon | reverse complement strand
GAAAAATTACCCCAGGGGTAACAGAGTCGTCGCGGGCAAGAGTCCATATCGACCCCGCGGCTTGCTTCCTCGATGTCGGCTCTTCCTATCCTGGGGGTGCATTAGCTCCCAAGGGTAAGGCTGTACGCCTGTTAAAATTCCGTAAGAGGCCACTTTTCCCCGAGGTTAAATATCTGGATGCAATCATTTCTAGTGATATGTCCATTGACTTTCCTAAGTTCCCCATTGATTTACTTGAGTTTCTCACTGATGATCTTCGGATAAAGAACCCTCCTAGCGATTTGGCTCAATTGGTATCAAATCATTGGGATGGGACAAAAGTTGCTTTGGCAAGAGAACTATCAATATCTGCTTCAAGATTAGGACATTACCTTAAACGTCGTCGAGACATTCCTCTTGGAATTCTCAAACGTTTACTTGACACTTTGAATATTGATCCTAGTGATATCGGTGCACAA
Source organism: archaeon (assembly GCA_016550425.1). The sequence goes on along the minus strand of JABXGS010000132.1, from coordinate 8,707 downwards.
TCGCTGTGCACACGAGCGTCTGCTAGTGCCTCAAAACCTGTCTGTATCCCGAACTACATCAATCCACGGATTGCTTACATACTTGGTACAATTCATGATGGCTGCCTTTGGCAAAAAGGAAACCAATTCATGGTAATCGTGTGGCAAGAAAAAACGGGAGGCGCAGAATGGCTTCGTATTGTAGCCAAGATGTTCCAACAACAGTTCTTGTGTAATGTCAGGTTCCATTCTCGACGAATTCAAATCAATTCAAAGCCATTACTACAATATCTCGTGTACTTACGCAACGACCCATCAAGGGTTCCGCAACTAATAGCGGATAATCCGTTAACTCTAGCTAGATATTACGTGGCAGCGTTTACAGATACTGACGGACATGTTGGCAAAGATATCCGCCTGTTTCAAAAATCACGAGAGAAACTCGAAGACATTAAGATTATTCTAGAAACACTTCAAATCTCAACCCGAGAAATTCGGGAGGATCGGACTATCCATGTTTTACCGGTCGAAGGAAAGTCAAAATCTCGCTTTCTTCGCGAGATTCCTATATTGCATCCAAAATCTCGGAGAATGGCAAACTCTTATGGAAGAATAAAGGGAACGTGAACACCATCAGTGTGCACGAAGACGTACAGTGATCCTTCCCCCTAAAGTGGAGGTTGCTACGGCCACTAGGTCGGTGCTCCCCCCAAAGCGAAGGACACAAGAATGTATGTCTGCGTCAACAGCAGTTGAATACGCTTCACGCTGGACGTGAGCACATCTGTGGTGACGGATGCTGGGTTTAGACCGTCGTGAGACAGGTTGGATTCTCTCTTTTGGGTGCGTTGGGTGATTGAGGGTAAGGTCCGCTCGGTACGAGAGGAACGGCGGATCGCAGCCTATGGTGTACCGGTTGTCCGATGGGGCATCGCCGGGCAGCCACGCTGTGTCCGATAAGCGCTGAAAGCATCTAAGCGCGAAGCGGGTCCCGAGACGAATCACCCATTCCATGGTTATTGGATGGATAGTCCACACTGGGCTAGGCGACTAGAACGGTGAACCGTGGACAAAGGCTCCGGTAAAAGACCGGTTTGAACGAGCGGCCGTGTACGCATCGAGCCTCGGCGAGATGTTGAGCGGGCCGCCACGTACCGCCTAAGTGTGCTGGTTTCGAAAGGAACCATAAGCGCTGGTTCTGGAGCGATATTGTCCTCAGGGTATACGACCACCACTTTTTCTTTCATTTACTATACATTAAATAGAGCATTTCTGATAACGCTAGCAAGTAGAAGGTCAAATTCGACTTCAAGGCTGTTCCACACTGTGATGACGCTTTTTTAGTACGTTTCTTTGGAAATCCGTATATGGATAATGATTGAGAAGAAAGCAGGCAATCGTTCCTGAATGCAGGTTAGTGTCCTGGTTCGTTGGGTTTCGCGGGAAGCAGTTGGGGTTGTTCGGGTCCGAGGGTTTGTCGTTGAATCCATTCGACGTTGTGGGCTTGGAGAATGTCACCGTGAGAGATTATTCCAAGAAATCGGTGCGGATCCATCCGATCGACGACGCAGACGATACTCTCTCCGGATTCAATCATCCTGTCAAGTGCTGTATGGGCAGAGTCGTCAGGGTAGACGGTAGGAGCAGAAACCATTAGACGAGCTACGGTGGTTTCTTCAGGTGGCAAATCGTCGCGTAGGCTTTTATATGCGCGGCGGAAGGTGACGAGTCCAATCAATTGATCACCCTCGACAACGGGGAGGGTGCTGTGATGGGTTTGGTCAGCGAGTTCCATGATTTGGAAGGCATACATATGGGGACGGGCGACGATGATGTCGTGTGTGCGCATAATTTGATCAACGCTGATGGTGTCAATGATGTCAGCGATCAGTTGATGTTTCAGACGAACACCCTTTGCTGCTAATTTTTCGGTGTAGATGGAATTACGCGAGAACAAGAGATTGATGAAATAGCTTGTGGCACACGCGGCCATCAATGGGACTAAGAGCAGGTAATCCCGTGTCATTTCTGCTATCATGATAATGCATGTCAAGGGAGCGCGTGCTGCACCAGCAAATAGTGCGCCCATTCCTACTACTGCAAAGGCCATGGGTACGGTCACCATTCCCGGGTTCATGATGTAAAAGATGGTGCCAATGGCGCCTCCTCCCATGGCGCCCATGTACAGCGAGGGAGCAAATACACCGCCGGATCCCCCCGCGCCAATGGTTCCTGAAGTACTAAAGAGCTTCATCACCATTAATAGGACTAATGGTCCTAGTGCCAGAAATCCCAACGCGGCGTATTCTATCCATTCGTAACCTACTCTGGCTACTTGTGGGAACCACATGATAATCAATCCCACAACGAGGCCACCCAATGCTGGTTTGAGCATTCGGGGAATTCGGATTCGTTGAAAGAATATTTCTGTTGAATAGAGAAATTTCACCCAAATGATGCTAAATAATCCTAATAGTAATCCAAGGACTATGAAGAGCAGCAACTCCCAGCTATAGGGAACAAAATATTGAGGGACAGTAAACCAGGGATCAAGCCCGAAAAACCATGACGCCACTGAGGTACCGACAACTGTCGATAACAACACTGGAATGACGGCAATGGCTTCGATACCAATCAACACCACCTCCAAACCGAATAGTGCGCCACCAATGGGGGCATTAAAGATTGCTGCAATACCTGCGGAAACCCCACAAACAGTCAATACACGTAATTCCGGTTCACTCAGGTTCAATACTTGACCAATGCTTGATCCGACACCAGCACCAATTTGCCCAATGGGGCCTTCCGCACCAGCACTTCCCCCAGACCCAATGGTAAATCCAGAGGCAATTGCTTTGATAAGTGGGACTCGCGGACGGATTTTGCCCTGATTGAGCGCAATTGCAGTCATAATTTCTGGGACGCCATGTCCTTCGGCTTCAGGTGCAAATTTTGTTGTAAGAAACCCGACTATCAATCCACCGAGTATCGGCATTATAGCCAATCCAATCGGAAGCCAGAGCGTACCAACAAAGAGGCCGATTTGGCCCACAATATCAAATAAAAAGATCATGATTTCAATTAGATAACGAAAGCCAACCGCTCCTAACCCTGCAACCAAACCGATTATAATACCCAATATGTTCAAACGAATCAAACGTTTTGTACTAACATCTAATTTTCGTTTCCGTAACTGGTGACTGAAGCTAGTTCGGAATCGCACATACCAAGAATCGCGATGTTTCACTGTTTCTTCTTCGTCGAGCTGATGCTTTTCCTCGCTTTCACCATTTCGTGTTGTGGTTTTGTCACCCGATTTGGTCGGCGGTCCTGACGTATCAACACCTTCGAAAATCGAATATACAAGGCACCAAACTAACTCCTATAAAATTTCTTCCTCGTCGTTCATTCAAAAGGCTTCAGATGCTGAGAAAATTAAGCACCTTTGCAACCAACTATTTCAAAGGTCTCTGCAAGCTACAAAATCTGAAACCCAATTCGCGAAAACATCGTTTACTTGTTCAAAGCCAAATGAAATTAACTTCCGTTATCCAATTCTTCTTACCAATCGTTTTCATTAATTGGGTCACTAAGAATTGATCAGAGTTCTGATTTTCATCGTGGGTGATTTCGTAGGCATTTTTGAAGGCGCCTAGCCTTGGGTAATATGAGGTTGTTTCCCGTGTCGTCGGAATTTACACGCTGGGACCAGGCATACCAAGAGGTTGTTGGCAAATGGGGGCTTGAGCCGGATTGGCGGCTTATGGAATATCAATCGGTTTTCCCAAAAGGTACAGTGTTAGATTTGGGTATAGGCAATGGACGGAATGCTTTGTTTTTTGCTAAGATGGGTTTTGAGGTTGAGTGTGTTGATGTGTCCAAGTCATCGGTGAAAAAATGTCAGGAACGAGCTAAAGCAGAGCATCTCTCGATCGTCGTTCATCAGACAGATATTCGTACGTTTGAAATTCCGCAGAGACGATATTCATTGATTATCGCCTCAAAGGTGTTACAATTCTTTTTGAAATCAGAAATCGAGGAGCTGGCACAGAGAATTATTGATGGTTTGACTAAACTTGGGTGTTTGTATCTTCGGGTCTTTTCACCAGAAGAGTATGGATACTATATTCGGGATAAACGAGAGACATCTTTGGTTGAACCAAATACCTACTACATACCTCGATACAAACTGCATTACCACTTCTTTTCAAAGGAAGAGGTTTTGGAACTATTTCCTAAATTGAATCCCCTCCACTGTATTGAAGGGCTCGAATCAGATCTCCGCTATAAGAAACCACGAAAAGAATGGATAATCGAATACATCGGACAACGCACACGGTGATTCTGGTTTTCCTTTCTGCCGGTTACTTGAAGCATTTAAGGACGAACCACTTCTGAAAATCTATTGGAGGCTCATCTCCGGAAATGATATCCATGAATCGCCGTTGGTGGTTTATCCTTCTTCTTCCCATATTGCTATCAACTCTCGGAATGATACCTCCGGCTAGTGGCATGAGCCAAGCTTCCTTAACACCCGATTATTGGCCTACCGATGACTGGCATGTCTCGCCACCAGAATTACAGGGAATGAGTTCAACAGTTCTACAAGAGCTACACTATTTTACACAGGTCAATAACCTGCCATTAGACTCCTATCTAATTGTTAGACATGGTTACATCGTCTATGAAGACTATCCTGGGTCCTACGATATTGATGATTATCACATTCTCCATTCAGTAACCAAAAGCTTCACTTCAGCGTTAATTGGTATTGCCATCGAACAAGGCTTGATTCCGAGTGTGGATACACCAGTAGTGGAGATTTATTCTGATTGGACGATTGCCAATCTGGATGATAGAAAAGAACGTATGACCATAGAAAATCTCCTCAATATGCGAGCCGGGATTGAATGGGATGAATGGACCTACCCTTACACTGATGGACGTAACGACCTCGTTCAAATGATTTACAGTACCAACTGCATTCAGTTTATGTTAGATCGACCCATGGCCGCTGAGCCAGGAACCACTTGGGTGTACAATACTGGGGCATCCCATCTTCTTGCTGGAATAATCCGTGAAACCAGTGGTCAGGTTCCCATTGATTTTGCTTTTGAACATCTCTTCGGTCCATTAGGGATTTCGAATGTATTTTGGACCCGAGACCGGAACGGACTAAACTTTGGTGGAAGTGAACTCCACCTTTGCCCTCGGGACATGGCGAAATTTGGGCTTCTCTACCTTAACGATGGGCAATGGGATGGAACTCAAATAATTCCATCGGATTGGGTTGATGAATCCCAGCGCTCCGCGGCAATGCCATGGTCCGGAACGGGGTATGGGTATCAGTGGTGGAAACAGCTTGCCTTTGGCACCTTTGAAGCAAGAGGCTTGTATAGTCAATGGATTATCATTCACCCCGAATACGACTTGGTCATCGTGCAAACAGCCTCCGATTTTGAAGGTGAGATGGACGTATTCGAATTGGTCAACTATGTCACCCGAGCCATTGAAGAGTTCACTCCCATCGATTCAAATTCGTTGGGACTAGGGATTATCATCTCTCTCGGCATTGCTGTTCCTGTGGCAATTGTTAGCGTCTATTTCATTCGGAAACGGCGAATTAACTCGAGTTAACTCGCTATAATTTGGTGTGGAGTCTATAAGGGTCGTTGCAACGAATGCAATGAACACAACCATGGTAACTGCAAGAACCTCTCTCGCAAAAGTGCTCGTCGCAGGAGCCAATAATGTTGGAAAAACCACTCTGGTCAACAGCCTAATCTTCGAAGGATTTTCTGAGGTTGCACCTACCATCGGAGTTAACTTTGCTCAAAAAATCTGTCACGGCGAAGAAGGTCCAATCAACCTAAGCATATGGGATCTCAGTGGACACGAACGGTTCCGCTGTCTCATGCCTCGTTTTTGTCAAGGCGCATCAGGAGTTGCTTTGATTTTTGATGTCACAGAACCCACGTCTCTCGAAGTTGCTGGGAACTGGCTTGAGTTCATCTCATCTTGGAATACAACTCAGGGAGATTATGCCATCGTCCTTGTAGGAAATAAAACCGATTTAAGGCAAGTAATCTCTGAGAAATCCATTCAGGCATTTTGCACTCGGCACCAAATTGCAAACTATATTCTGTGTTCTGCTAAAACAGGAAAAAATGTCAATCTCGTTTTTAGTGCCCTATGTTCTGCCATGCAACGCCATCAACTTGGGTCAACGGAACATACCCCAAGCCTCGTCCATAGCCCAACTTAACTTCTAATTCCATAGGTTCTTTGCAGGATTGGTAAACGCTTTAGTACAACCAGTCACAAGCGTCCACGGGGTCTCTGTCGTGCGAACAAAGACCACAATTATCATCATTCTTACACTCCTTGTTGGAACACAATTTGTACTCCTTCCTGGATCGGTGTTTGGTAGAATATCCAGAATAACAACAACAGGACATTCAGCAATTTTTCATCAAATTCCTGTAGATCCTGCTGATATTCGATTTGGGCGAAATGTCAATGTCATAGATGGGACATCACCTTTCCCTCAACAAGTAGAACCAACATTAGCCGTCCTAAGTACAGGACGAGTTCTAGTGGGATGGAAAGAAGCCCCGGAACACGCAGGTCCTGGGCATCGTGTGGGCTTTGCTTATTCTACCGACTCGGGGCAAACCTTCTCGTCCAATATTCTTATGAGTCCAACAGAACCTGGACGAAGACAATCCGACCCTTGGCTAGTATCTGATAATCAAGACAACACCTACTTTGTTTTCATGGATTTTGTTTCAAACGATGATAGTGGCATCGGAGTCGCTAAAACCATTGATGGTGGGGAAACATGGCAAACCACAGTCGAAGCCAGTGACACCCCTGGACTGGATGACAAAGACACTGCTTGTGTGGATCCAAATGGCAACCTTTACATCGTTTGGGATGAATACGCTACAGTCAACCAACTACGCTTCACGAAATCCACCGATGGAGGGCAAACCTTCATTCCAACAACCTCCCCCTTCCAGCCCTACATTCCCTACATCGCCTCATCGCACAACGGCACACTCTACGTAGCCACGGGTGGCTGGTATTCTCTGTCCGGACCTCCTGGTGATCGAATATGGATTACAAGATCCGATGATGGCGGAACTACTTGGACCCCACAAATTATTGTCACTCCTCTCATCTACGATGAAACAGCCATAATCCATGTAGTCGACACAGATACTCTCGGGAACGTCTATGTAGCATACTCTGCAGGAACGTCAACAGACAAAGATATCTATGTAACAAAATCGACTGATGGTGGATTCTTCTGGGAACCTCCTGTTCGTGTTAATACCGTAACTACCAGAATGCAGCGCATGGTTGAAATGACCATCGATGAAGAAAATAACATTCACGTAGCTTGGTTAGATGCGCAGCACGATGAATGGAACATCTACTATAGTTATTCAAATGATTCTGCGATTACCTTTGCCCCAAACGTACGGGTAACTTCAGAAGGTACTTCGCTCTACTATTGGCGACCCGGGGATTACTTCACTATGCGAACTGGTCCACAAGGACGAGTTCATATCGTCTGGACTGATGGTCGAGGTGAAGATCAAGACATTTACTTTGCCAAACAAGATGTGGAAAATCCCCTCGTCTCGCATGTCCCAATCCAATCATGGTACCAAAGCACTCCTCTCACACTTACGGTGTCCGTTACTGATGATGATTATGCTGCAGAAGTTGATCTCTTATATCGCAATTCTGCCACGTCAATATGGACATCAAAGATTATGGAAAGAATCGATAACTCCACCTTTCAATTCACAATCCCTTCAAATGATATTTCGAGTCCCTCTCTACTATACTATTTTGTTGCAAGAGATGCTGCGAACCGAGAAACTCGGCTTCCCGGCTTAAACTCAGATTCGTTTCAAATCAGTATTCTTCCAATAAACCCGCCCCTCGCAGGTCTAATCTTCGGAGCTACTGTTATCGTTGTAATTGTCATTATCGCTGCATATTGGTATCTTCGGCGACCTCCAAGAACTCCAGAATAAAGGATGTACTACGGGGTTCTTAGACGCCTTCACATTCTAAGTAATGGTAGATATCTTCGATTTTCCTTAAGCACAGAAAAGGCTACCTACTTGTTGAGGACCTTTTTGAATCCCTCACAGAGTTCTGGATTGCGAAGGATTAACCCAATGGTTGAAACCAAATCTGAGAGATATTTGATTTCCCAGAGATTTGCTTCACGGAAGATTTCAAAAATCGCCTCGTTCTCGGGGGCTTTTCGCCACAATTCCATAGTAATGCTATCATGCTGTTCGAGAAACTGCTCCATTAACGCCTTGAACTCCGTTTGGTTCTTCAGCTTCGAACTGAGAAGTTCAGGGAGAAGCACGCTTATGCGTTGAATGACTTTCTCTCCTTTCTCTTCTTTCCACCACTCCTTTTTGGTCTGACCTTCACCAAGGACGAAGATATTCGCTGATCGGCAAAATAGCTTCTCGGTTAACCGGCTGTCATGGGGTTTTCGGTGGCCGCATTCGATGACTAGACCTGCCTTTTCGAGGACTTCAAGGTGCCGGTAGACAGTCTTGATGGTTTTATCATAAGTTTCCTTGTTTGGGTTGAAATACAAGGCATGAACTTCTTTGGCCGTGAGATTCTTTCCTATCATGGCTTTGATAATATCGCCATGCTCTTTTGCTACCTCTTCCTGTTCTTCGGT
>JABXGS010000131.1 GCA_016550425.1 archaeon | reverse complement strand
TGGATACGAAAGGGCGTGTCTGATTCATCCTCGAGAACAGTTATTTGCAGATTATCAGGATTAACTAGCAGTGGACGGAATGTGCCCCGAGAGCTGAAAGCAGGCAGATCTTTAAGCCGGAAGTGACTCGCGGTAATCTGCTCCGATTCCAGAACTGCGTGATATATTACGCCCATCTCACCTTCCAACGGTACATGTTCGAAATCCATACCGATAATGGGAACAACCAATTGTCTAGTTCCTTTCTTGACCTCTTGTCGCACTCTATTCAAGTTCTCCTTTGTCACTGGGCGTACGGCATGAATCTCGCCCGAGATGGGCATCGTGTAATCTCCGACGATTGGTTCCCGCAAAAGGATGTTTTGGCGAGCGCGCTCACTTATGGCCAGATTGAAGAGAAAGGATTGGTAAGCATGGATGTAAAGTCGAACCAAATCTTTGGGTAATACTTTCAGACTTTCTTTGAATTTACCCGGATGTCTGTTCAAGAAATGAGTGATGGCTCTCTCATAGGTTCCTTGAGGTGAATGCTCTCTGATGAGTGCTTTTTCATCGTCATTTTCCACGTCATCGTTGGTGTCAAGGAGAATATGAATTGCCTGCTCAAAGTTCCCCAAGACAAGCTCTTTTCCGATACGATGGGTATTGGGCTGCATTATGCCGAAACGTTGAGGTCCAAAGAAGTTGAGAACACCACCAATCTTAGCAATCTCATTCTGAATTTGACTTAAACGCTGCTTTACATCTTCAGCTGGAAGGGAGACATCTCGAACAAGTATGGTAAACCGATTACCCTTCAACGCACCGGGCACAATAGGTTTCGTCACGCGATGAGGATACAAAATCATATACTGTGGGTTATCTCGACCAACCAAATCCTGGGGTGGTCCCCGATATGAAACGCGCTGAGATGTCACTGCACGCCGGTCCTTCATTCCAGCGTATGAAAACCGTTTGTAACTGGCACCAACCGATCTACTAAGGTGGCGAATCGCCTGAATCGAATCAATATTCCGTTTTACTAAAAAGAATGCCGTCAGTTTTCCCGATTGATCGGGAAAAGGTTGATCTGAAACTTCTAATGGTGCAATTGAGCCATCGAGCCCAATTTCTTGAACTACAAAATCTTCAGGAGTTTTTCTCAGGCAACCTCCAGTGCCTGATGACTGTGTGGTGAACACCCGCATTCCTATTAGATTATCGTAATCTCGGGCTTGCACATAATCCACTCGTCACATCACAATAATTGTAACTCACCTGTAATGGCATCGACGGATTTCGTTGCAGCTGGACCAATCCCTAAAGCGGTGATAGTTCCGGGCGGCAACTCTGTCAGTCCCCGGTCACGCACCAAATACACGGGAAGACCTGCCCGGTTTGCCTTTTCCCGAAGGGCAAGTAATTCAGCTTCAGTAGTAACCTTTACCGCGACCTTCTTCTGTCCTTCCCACAACCATTTTCGCCAAGAAGTTGGTGCATGTTTTCGAGCCTCCTCTGCTGATGACACCGCTGCATGAGCTGTTTGAACAGCAATCTTTCCTCGGCTCATCTTCAGGTCTGTTCGAACGACCAGGACCTGTTTGTACTCGAAATCATCGGCGACTTTTTTCACTGGATTCATATCTTCCATCTCAGCGCATCCCACCGTAAAATCCCTTAAGTACTTAGTCATCATGTTATGGCATATCTGCGTTTTCGTTTCCCCTAGTCTTAAAATCAACGTATTGTCTGATATTCTTCAATATCTGAAATAAGGACTTGAGAGCGATGGATGCTGAAGTTGTCGTAATTGGTGCAGGCCCCGCAGGAAGTCTAGCTGCACGACAACTTGCCCGAAAAGGCCACTCTGTGCTGCTCCTCGAAGAACATAGCCAAATAGGCAGGCCCGTGCATTGTGCCGGTCTAATAGGTATTGAGGGGCTAAGAAATAACGGGATACTTCCCTCCTCTGATGTGATTGCCCAGCGGGTTCATCAATCGATTTTTCATGCACCTTCAGGAACCCAAATAGTTCTTGCGAAAAAGAAACCGCATGCCTTTGTGCTTCATCGGGATCGGCTTGATCAACAACTAGCCAAAGAAGCTGAGATCGCTGGTACAGCGATACAACTGGAGACTCGCGTTATACGTGTTACACGGGAACAGCATCAAATGCGGGTTCAAGTTACTGAAAAGGGGAAACGAAAACAACTACGGACACAGTTCGTGGTTAATGCTGAAGGAATCAATGCCCAATTAATGAAACCCTTCAATCTCCCTCGACCAAAACCAAAGTATATGCTCCCTGCATTGCAATACGAAGTGACGAACGTCTCCCTTTCAACTGACACGGTTCACCTGTTTTTCAACAATCAACTTGCCACGCACTTCTTTGCTTGGGTAATCCCAATAGATGCCCACCACGCTCGCGTAGGGCTTGCAGCTTCCCACAAACAAACACCTCGAGCACTCGATAAATTTCTCAGCCGCTGCCACTTGACATTGGATGCTAAAATCGAGAAACGATATGGTGGAATCGTCTACACTGGAGGGCCTTCTTCTAAAACAGTTGCTCAACGATTTGTCAATATCGGAGACGCAGCAGGTCAAACCAAGGCAACAACAGGAGGTGGCGTTGTTGCTGGAGGGGCCTGTGCGGTCATGGTAGCATCCAGTATTCATCGCGCATTACAAGCAAAGACGTATAATCATGGTGAACTTCGTCAGTATGAACATGCATGGAAACGTAATTGGGGTCGGCAACTCTATCTAATGGCGATTCTACGCCGGCTTGTGAACACCCTAAGCAACCACGAATTAGATCAGCTCTTTTCAAATCTTCAAACTAGTAAGGCTCGTCGGCTAATTGAAAGCGAGGGTGATATAGATCGCCAAGGTCGTGTCATCAGAGCTGCATTCACATCTCCTGTACTACTCCGTAATATCTTTTGGTTGTTATTTAGGAAAATTCGGTTTTTCCCCCAACTCCTATGGGGTTAAGAATTGTTTCAGTATTCTCGCCAAGTTTGATTGCATTTAGTACATCGATAAAAGGTTGTCATTGCCTCATCCCCCGAGCGAGTTTGCACTTGCCAATAGTAGGCTTCTTTATGGCCGCATTTTGGGCAAATAGCGCGAACAGTAGGCATTGTCTGCTGATTCTGTAATTCCTCGTCAATAACGACGACTTCTTCTTTTTCGGGAATGTGCTCGATTTTCTCACCATACCGGTATTCTTCTTCGGTTTTCGACGTTAGCCGTTTTGAATAGCCACAATTCTGACAGATGAGTATTTTCTTGTTTCCATCTTTTTGGGGGGTGAGGATACTTGAACATTCGGGACAAAATTCCATCTAGGCAAATCTCCGGTTCTTTAGGGTCTGAGTGCATACGAGAAAATGCATAAGAATGTATTGGCTTTACACGGTATTCAAAGCCTGGCTTTGCTCCCAAATATATTGCAGGAGCACGGCAAATCCCATTGCCATCGCTTCGAAGCGTTCCGCCTTCGATTGTTTGGAACCTAATCCCGCTTTGAGGAACTGCTCTTGCAGAATTGATGCCGCTTGTTGGATGGTAAAATATCTTCGAAGCCACCCATATGCAATCATTGCTTCCACACAATCACCTAAACCATGTGCGTCGAGTCGGGAGGGTGCAAGATGACGCAATTCGGCTAATCGAATTGCCGAAGCAAGGATTTTTCCAGAAACCTTTTCCCCTTCGAATCGTTTCAATTGGCTGGAAAGAGCAAGTGAGAAGAGTAAATTTGAGAGTGGGTCACCTAATTTTGCTAACTCTTTATGCCGCATTGCGGACTCAATCGAATGGACGTTTTCCGTTTCGAGAAGTGCTTGTAATTCCTCGAAGGTTGACACGCGGGTCACACAGCTTTGAGAGCTTTGTGAAACTCCGATCGAAGTTCCTCTGTTCGTTCGATGAGCTTCTGGGCGGCTTGTTTGAAAACGTTGATAGCCTTGACTTTTCCATCTGTTCGAACAATGAATCTGGCAGTTCTTTCGAGGGGGTGGGGCACTGAATATCCTGCGAAGGTAAGGTGTTTGTCTTCGAAGAGGATTTCCCGTAAAGGATTACATAGAGTGTGACCTTCTCCTTCAATGTCAATCTCTAGTTCCTTTTGCGTGTTTTTGATGATGTTGATGTTCATGGCTATCGTCTCCTTGTTCAAATTTTCATGGAGCAGGCAGACCGTACACAACTTCGCTTTTAAAGTGTTGCTTAACTGTGAATCTCCTTGAAATCTCGGTATATTGTCTGTGCTTGGCTAACGGCTTTTCGCACTTGTTCGGGATCTCCGCGTAAGGTTAGGGTTACGCCATTTTGGTCTGCTTTGATATGAAAATCGAGTTTGAGTTTTCTTTTCAACTGATTAATAAAATCAACTTGGGCAGATGCACCGGTTACTGAGAAGTTGAGGCTCTTTTTGGTCCACCGAGCCACTCTACTTCGACTCTCCTACTCCTCTGGAGTTATCTTCTCTACTGACAGTTCCGCAACTGGGACTTGACCATAGGTTTGAGAGAGTTTCCGTTTTTCGTAATTTCCACACTCGGCACATTCCAGTTGTCGACCCTGTAAGTGAAGGGGTTCGCCACACCGGCTGCAAGATGCCTGAATCACGCCATACCTTGAACCCACGGTTGAAAGCCGTGCTAGACCATCTGCCTGTTGTTGGACACGGGCTAGGATAATATCTCCAGGAGCGAATAAATCACGCATTTGGTCAATATATCCCCCTGCGGCGTTTTTGATGAATAAATATCCTGAAAATGTTACGGGGCATTCTTTATCCTCAATTTGGAATATGTTCACAATTGCAGATTTTTTGGTAACGCTTTGAATGACACCTAAGACTACGTCATTCCGTGTGGGGTAGACTGGTTGACGAGTTGCTGTTTCAACACTAATTTTTCGTTCCTTCATGTCAATGTGAACGGTGCCTGTTAGACTCGAGTAGATGACATCATCTTCATCCTGAAATGTTCCCTCCCCGGGGAGGAACTCTTCAATTACACCCAATCTTTCTCCGGGAAGAACTGAATCTCCTTCTTTGATTCGTTGACCGGTCATTTGGTTTCCTCCGATTGTTCTATACGGTAAAAATCAACCTGAATTTTATGTCGTTTTTTTTCATGGAAGTGCATTGTTGGGGGAAGCGTCATGGACATTTCCTGAACAAATGAAATTCGTCCTCCACGATCCGAGACAAATCCATTGATGAATTTTCGACCGCCTGCCGACGCTTTATGCAAGGAATAAATTACCTTCCCAATTTCTAAGGCTTTTTGGAGAAAGGGTTGATCAGCGTGAACCCGTTGAACTCCAAACGGCGTGTTCATTATTACTGTATCAGCTTGGGCGGTGATTGTCTCAATATCTTGTGCGACGAATTCTATTCGCTCTTGCACACCAACTTGAATTGCGTTTTGTTCTGCCACATTTAATACTTTCGAATCAATGTCGACACCC
>JABXGS010000130.1 GCA_016550425.1 archaeon | reverse complement strand
GCAGAACGGTTGTGGACGAAGGTTAAGGTCGTGGTGACTCCTCCCATATGCTTTGGCTATTCTCCTCATCACATGGGATTCAAGGGCACGATTACCTTGAGGGAAAGTACACTTACTGACACACTCTTTGATGCGTGCAAATCCTTGGATGCCCATGGCTTTAGGAACATTATCATCATCAATGGTCATGGTGGTAATAGTACTGCTATTTCCAATGCGTTACATCAGCTTCATGGTCAGACTGTTGCGAAGGTATTCCACATTGATTGGTGGACACTAGCCACAGACAAGATTCTTGAAGTAGCCACAAGACCCGTCTACCATGCCTGCGATATGGAGACATCCGTGTCATGGTATTTAGGGCAACGGGTACTCGAAGACAAACGTGTGGATGAACCCGGCAAAAGCCTTATCCCCGGTTTTATCGAGCCCGATTTATTTGCCCCAGCCCCTAAGGCTTCGATGATGTATTCAATGACCGATATCACAAAGTCGGGTGTCGTCGGCTATGCGAAAAAGGCTACTAAAGAAAAAGGAAAACTAATTGCTGAAACGGTCTTAGAACGATTAACACAATTCATTGAAAAACTAGCAAACTCAAAATAATCGAATCTCTGATATAATCTTATCAAATTGCACAGGAGCTCTTCTCGGATATATATTCAGGACATAAATCGCTTCAAAGAAGGGCATTCTTTCTAAGAGATATTGATGCTTGAGGTTACTAATTCGACTGAGCAGCAAACTACTTCGATTGGCTTTTATTTAGCATTAACAAAAATAGTAGTCTAAATTCGCTTAACGGATGTGTATCTGTTGCAACCCAAAGTATTCGTCACACGCACATTACTTGAACCTGGCCTATCTCTTCTCAAGAAACATTGCCAAGTGGAGGTCTGGCCTAAAGAGATGCCCCCGCCGAAGTCGGTAATTATTCAGAAAGCCCAAGTAGTAGATGGTCTTGTGACTTTTCTTACAGATTCCATTGACAAGGAAGTAATCGATGCTTGCAACCATGTGAAGGTCATCAGCCAAGTTGCGGTAGGGTATGATAATATTGATGTCGCTGCTGCTACAATTAAGAATATCATTGTGACTAACACCCCAGGCATTCTAACAGAGACTACCGCGGATTTTGCATTTACTTTGCTGCTTGCCACCGCCCGACGAGTTGCTGAAGCAGATCGTTATGTTCGCGCTGGTCGCTGGAAAGTACCATGGGCGTTAGATATGATGCTGGGTCAAGATGTGAATCAGCGTACACTAGGAATCATCGGTCTGGGACGCATTGGTCGAGCTGTGGCCCGAAGGGCTAAAGGTTTTGACATGAAACTATTGTATTTTGACATGACGAAGGCACCCGATCAAGAAAAGGAATTAGGAATTCAAGCTGTGCCCTTAGACCGGTTATTAAAAGAATCTGATTTCATAACAATACATGTCCCCCTAACTTCAAAGACTCAAAAAATGATTGGCGATAAAGAACTACGCCTGATGAAGCCTTCCGCCTGTCTCATTAATACCTCGCGAGGGCCTGTTATTGATCAGGATGCACTAGTGCGTGTTCTCAAAGAAGGAATCATTGCTTATGCAGGACTAGACGTGTTTGCAGAAGAACCGCTTCCTGCAAATCACCCATTAATCTCACTGGAGAATGTTTTACTAGCCCCGCACATTGCTAGTGCAAGTATTCAGACACGGTCGAGGATGGCAGTCATGGCCACAGAAAATTGTGTGGCGGTTCTAAAAGGCAAAAGTCCTTCAAATCCTGTGAATGTACATTTTGCTTAAATGATTCTTTTGCATAACAACTCTAAAAATAAATCACAATTCCCTAATTGCGCTTCTTTTTTAGAGAAGTGATTTTTTTCATGAATTAAAAAATTTGTAATATTTACCCATGTCATTAAAGGATAACCTTTAATTGTTCATAAACAAACGCTAAATCAATAGTGTTTTACAGGGATTTTGGCAAAGGGCGGTGAAACTTATGGTCATGTATTCAGTGTTCATATTTCTTCAATCCGGTGAAACCCTAGTCTCCCATACCTCGCCTGTTGTCAAACTCGAACAGACACTACTAACCGGGCTACTCACTGCCATTCGTGAATTTGGTCATGAAGCCATTGCTGAAGAAATCCGAACGATTGGTGCTGGTGAATACCGCTTCCACTACGACGTCTATGATAAACAGCACTCCTCTGCCCCAGCCAGCCCTGCCTTACCAGACGCCCCTATTGGCCTTATCACAGTCGGGCTCGCTGACGGTAACGCCGACGAACTCGAAGTTCAAGC
Organism: archaeon; assembly: GCA_016550425.1. Next base: position 41,587 of record JABXGS010000130.1, on the reverse strand, counting down.
CGTCCTCCACAGCCTAAACGTCCTCTTTTATGCTCAATATGAACCGCTACTCAAAAAGTGGAATGGGGATGTCAAACCGTTTCAAGGCTTTCTTCCCATTATCAATGACGCCTTAGACGCTCACAACAAACGGTCCCAGGTCGCTAAACGCAGGATTTCCTCCGCTGAATACATCTTGGAAATCTTCGAAGATACCCTTGATGTTGTTCTCCTCAACATTCTGGTTGGTAACGCGATAATAATTACGGGCGTTAAGAAAAAGAAATTCGAAGAACTCAGTGAAGCCATCGACAACGTCCTCCCCTTTACCGTCCCCAATATGCCTGGAATCAATGACCTCGAAACTGCGCAAGGCATCCTTGAAAGCCGTAAAGATCAACGACGCAAACGTCCTACACTCCTTGGTGTTTCAGAAACGGTCTATCGGAGCCTTACCACACCGGAAAATCTCAATCATTACCTTTTTGTTAATCTCACCAAGAAATCTCCGGTGTTTATCGCTCCCATCAACCAACCCAACATGGACCTTGCTAAACATGCCCTTGACTTGGCTAAAGATGATGCAGCTCTTCAAGCCATGCTGCTAGAACTTCAATTTGAAAACCTTCGAGCTCAACTTATCAGTTTCAATGAGTTCCGCCGAAGCGCTCAACACTTCACTCTCGAACACCTGCGAGTTCTCCTTCATCTCGATTCCGAACGCTTCCGACTCCTCACCTATCTCTCCCAGGAATCTATCCTTGCACATCCTACTGAGACGGAATCTGAGCCGGAACCTCAGGAGAGCACTGATTAAGTTCCTTGTGGTCAAGAAAATTTGGATTGGCGCGCTTTCTAGGCGAATGGGTTATCAAGAAATATATAGCGCCTTTAAGTGAAAATGAAAAGGGGAATTTTAACGTTCATTTAGCCTATTTAATGACCGACTTAATTTTATTTTTTTAAAAATAAACGCGTTTGAGCTTTTTTATGGAATTTTATTCCATGCTTTGCCAATTCTGTCAGTCACCTTTTTCATATTATTTTGGTGCTACGCTTTTCTAAGCAACTTAAACGACGTGGAGAAAACATGCGAAGCTTTATATGTGAAAAAATGAAGATGAATGAACATCAATGAAGTTCAATGAGGTAACATGAGCGATGGCAACCGAGAAAGCGTCGGCGTCTGGGAGAGCTCGAACGGACGCACTGGCCGCGCTCCAGGCACCCAGCATTGAGGAACAACTCAAAGAAGCAATGCCCCTGGTGACAGCGACGCTTCGTGTCCGGATTGCCCGTACAATTGCCCAATTACGCGAAGATGAATCACTGGCCAAACAAAAACGAGGAGTGAGGAATGCGTGAGTGACAAAGCCAAAGCGCTTCAACCGAAACTACGACTACAAGAAGCTATCGAACACCGTGATGCTGCCGCAGTTCTTGAACTGATTACTCCAACCGCTCGGACCTTTCAGTGCCAACGAAATGGTCACCTTGTCGATGGGGGATATTGTGCCCTCTTCTGTCCGATCGGGCAAGAGATGGTGGTCTTTGATCCCACCGGCGGTATTGAAGTTGTATGTCCCTTCGCCTACAATAATTTCTTGGGGCGGATGGGTGACGGCGTATCAACGGATGCATAGGCAACAAGTATCTGGGAGAAGCGTGTGAACAAACAATCAGAGTAAAGAAATCACCTCTTGCATTGGTGCTGGAAAATGTTCGTCTTTGATGAGCGATTGAAGAGTCTAGGTTGGTCGGATTTTCCATTCCGTATTGATGTTATGCCTGAGGTGTTTGCGGGTGAAAGCCGATTACTCAATCCCTTAACAGTGCAACTTCGCACTGGAAATATTGTTCTTATCGAAGGTGGACGTGGAACAGGCAAAACACACATTCTGCGATGGTTCAACGACTCCTTGGCGAAATCCAAAGGCATGGTCCCTCTTCTTATTTCAGAGCCTCTGGACTCTATAATTCTGAGTCGCGCTCTAATTTCGTTAATTAATGATCAACTTATACAGAAAACCAAAACAGTTCCCACTTTAGTCGATGCCATGGCAGCCAAAGTCCGGGAATTCCATAAGCAAAGTAAGAAACGCATCGTGCTGTTAATCGATGATGGGCAATCACTTGCTCTAACGCAAGAAGATTCTGACGCTGTTGAAAGGGAAAAACGAAAAACGGTACGCTGGTTACGAGTGCTCAGTGATCTACCAGCAATGGTTGTCTTTGTTGCAGGTCTAACTGGTTTCACTCAGGCCCTCACAAGTATTTTTCCACCGGTGGCTGAACGAGTAACCCTAGAATTTTCGCTAGAGACGGAAGGACCAGATGGCATTGAGGTGCTTACTATAAAAGAGTCAGAACAGCTGATTCGAGAACGAATAAAACATTTTGGTGGAAAGGGGCTTGCTCCTTTCAATTCCGAAGCCATTGAAGAGATCCATCTCCACACCCGGGGTTATCCACGTAGCATTCTTCGATTTTGTGAAAACATCATATCGATGGCTTTCCAAGAAGATACACCTGCAGGAGACCGAATAACCCGAGAATTTGTCCAACAAGTCATCAAACAACAACCTAGTCCACCACCTGTAACTACTCTTGTACCCAGCGCTTTAGACGAAACTCGATTTATTGAATCAAGCCCGGCCGTTGAAGATGAAGAATGGTTTGAAGAATTTGATGAACTCACTGCCACTCAACGCGAGATTATAGCGATTACCAAAGAATTGAAGCGGGTAACCTCTTCCATCGTTGCTGAAGAAATTGGGATTACTAAAGGAACCGCATCAAATGAACTCAAGAAGTTATATGATATGCAAAAGCTTCAACGTCGGAAGAGCTATCGTGGATTTGAATACCTACCACGCTAGTGCTTCTACTCCCTTTACAGATTTTTTGAAGAATCAGCCTGAGATGTTTACAGACACATATCTTTAAGTGAAACTTCCACGGAATTAAGATAAGAAAAAACCTGCTGCCGGGACCAGCTCATGTCACACGATGCTTTTGATTACCTTTTCAAAGTTGTACTAGTCGGTGACGCTGAAGTCGGCAAAACAAGTCTAACCACTCGCTTCGCTTATGGGACTTTCACTGATGGATACATTTCCACCCTTGGTGTTGATTTTATAGTAAAATCACTTCCCCTCAATAACTATATCGTCAAGCTCCAAGCTTGGGATACCGCTGGGCAAGAAAGGTATGCCGGGGTTCGTCCAATTTACTATCGAGGTGCGAAGGGAGCCTTGTTAGTCTTTGATATCACAATGCGGCAAAGCTTCGTGAATGTAGATAAATGGTATGATCAAATCCGAAAGTATTCTGGTGCTGATGTGCCCATTATCCTGGTCGGGAACAAGATTGATCTTGTTGATTCGCGTGTGGTTTCTACTGATGAGGTTCAGGTTTATGCAGCACAAAAGGGTATGCCCTTTTTTGAAACCAGCGCAAAAACTGATTATGCCGTCAATGACGTTTTTCACAAACTTGCAGAGCTCATTCTGACTACTGAACTTGCTCGAAAAGGGCCGCAGGATTAGCCGGTCCCGCTTGCACAAGAAAGGTTAGGTCGAATAGTGATGCGGGAGGATGCCTCCAAGTCTGATATTCAACCTCCAAGTCGATTCTGGGAGCTCCTCGAACGTTATACAGTCCTGAGTGCAAAATATGATGAAGAATCTCGTAGAATTCAAAAAGAGGCGAATAAACGGCTTATTCAGTATTTTCAAGAAAAATCTCCTGACTTACAACATCATCTCGTGGATACCCAGGCTTTGATTGAATTCATTGATGAGTTTGTCGACCATTTGTTGATTTACTATACCTATTATCGCAGCGTTCGACGGAGCATGGCGACCCTGTTTGCCTCGATTGGAATCACAGATCATCGAATGTTCGCTGAAATGGTCCGAGCAACTAGTGACCCACGCGTAAAGATACAACTCAACGATCTCGATGTGCAAGGCATTGGTTGGTTCCTTCGCCAGTTTCTGGACGAATACCAAGCCGTGGAACGCCATATCACGAAATTGGCAGAATATATGCCAAAATTGGAAAAAGCAGTTAAACAGACTTACAGTAAAGGAATGCGCCGTTTCCTTCAAGTGCTTCAGTACGCGACTTCGGTTACTTCCAGGGATTTACGGCTCGATGGTTATGAAAAGGTGGAAACTGCTATTGCGGAAGACGACTTGAGCCAAAAGGTCAATTCGGTCGTTGAGGCAATCGAGTATTTTGTAAAAGACGCTCAAAATCATCCCGCCTTTATTCTCACTGAATCGGTTGGCTACTTTGGTTCAGCGGAACTTGAAGAATTTGACAAGAAAATCACTTCCTTCAAACGCGTCCATGAGCTGTTTAAAGAACATGTCAGCCTTGCAACTCGAACTCGCTGGGTCTATCAGCGACATCACGCAACACTCTTTTCCAGCATTTTCGAATGCTCGCATTTCGAATTGCTGGAGATTCGAGATAAAATACGGAACGGAGCAGAAATGAAGCAATTCCAGGACCGTATTCGTGATTGTTCTGGCATGCTCCTAGGAGTATCTCAGGCACATTCTCTCTACCTTGAGTATAGCGCCTATTCCAAACAAATGCTTACCCTGGTCGATGCCTATCGAGAAATTGGAGATTTCTTACAAAGCGAGTTACTGCGGATATTGTACACTATGGAACTACAACGGAACCACTTGTATCTGGAAGTACGAGATGACTTCCGACAAACGTTAGATGAATTTCAACAAACACTCCTTGAGGTTTGTTCCCTAAGTCCAACTGAATAGTAGGTTTTTAATGTCTGGTTCAGGGTCCTTTTATTTTCCCGCTGCTTCAGATACACTTTGGTGAAAAGCTTTTTAGCTTACACTCCTTCTCTCCTTTCCACTGCGATGGTTCGGAAGCGTGGGTGTGGTGTTGGAACAAAAATACAATAGCCGCTGGTTCAGAAGCTATGAACAGAAACTCATGGCTATCGCATTTCCCATCGCTCTTCTCTTATCGGTATTGCCTCTAATTGTTGGCTTATTTGTACCCCAATTTGCCACGGTTTATCTGATAGGTGCCTACCTTGTGGGATTCCTCGCGGTCTTTGGCATTTGTTTAGTTCTTCTTGGGTTTCATAGCAAAATCGCCAAACGGCTTGCTCTGACAGTGGCTATCAGCTGTTTATTAGGCGCATTAGCTCACTACTGGTTGCTCATTGAAATTTTCTTTTTAGGCTTTCAAATCACCTACCCAAATATCTCTGCATACCTTACTGCAGCAGCTAATGTTGTATTCCTTATCGGATTTGCACTGCTATCAATCGAGCAACGAAGGCAATCAAAGCGACAAATTGCCGGCTATATTTTGATTACGTTATTTTTTGTTATATGCATTCTTTCAACCTATCAGATGAACCTTACTTACAACCCACCAATATTGCCAGCCATCGGGACGGGAGTACGGGTACTCTTAGGTTTTTTCACCGCAATCTTTGCTTGGGCGTTCTACTTCAATCAAGATCCACCACTTGACGTCATTGGGCGGCCTAGTCGGCTCCTTCTAATGTTCGCCAGCATATTTCTCATTCTTGGCTACACAGTGTTTGCCTTCCAATATGCCCCTGGATGGCCAACAGTTTCAACATTCTATTATGCTGGGTCCATCTCTGATACTCTCACACTTTTTGCCATCTTTGTTTTTCTTATTGCCATAATGGTTCTTTTTACTGAGACACTTGAAAACATGGCTACAATTCGCCCTCTTTCAGTGAAATATCAGGTCCCCACTCGGGTTTTGCTTATAATTTCCTTTTTGGTGGGTACGACCCTAACTGTCACTATCTCTATTACCCTAATTGGACGTGTCCTTCGAATATATCTTAATCCCATTGATGCACTGGTCGCATTGCAGACCATTGGTGTCGGTCTGCTGATGGGGTTCGGATTGATAATTCTCATATTTAGTGCCATTGGGTATCTGCTCTCTCGGTGGTTATATCGTCCATTAGAGCAGCTTGAACATGAAGCTATGGCCGTAACCGAACCCGGTATTATCTCCTATACAGAACCTCCTGGATTGGTATTCACGGAACTCCAAGGCGTTTCCGACAGCTTTACCGAGGTGCTAAACGAATTAGGAAGAGTTCGAGCTGAGCTGCGTCGGTTCACCATTACTCAACGCCAGCTTCGGGTTCCTTCAACCTCCCAATTAAGCAGGTTGGACTATTATCTAGCAATTCTAAACAATACGATAACCAATCGGCTTCAAACCATCATGAATTTCATAGAACTTGGACGGGCAACTTCGAACCAAGAAGAACAGACCCAACTTCTTGATCTAATCCAAACTGAAATCAACGAGATTCATTACTTGCTAAAAAGCATTCAACTTCTACGGCTCATCGATACCCAGGCATTACCCGAGTTCCACCGGTTTGATTTGGTTCCAATGCTGACCAATCTTATCCAAAAACTCCAAGAAGCCATTCCCGATTCCAGAAACCAAATTTCCTTATCTTTCCCTGAAAAAAAGGCCTTGGTGTTTGCTAATGAATATGTAATGCAGATTTTTCAATCATTATTCCGGTTGGTTTTAGAACGTGATATGGGTGGTCCTGTAACCATTGAAGTCAAGCTATCAACAACTAAGGAATTAGGTGTTGATTACTGGCAAATCGACATATTCCATTCCAAATGGATACTTTCTGACATTGAAAGGGTTCTCTTATTTCGATCGGACCCCGAACAACCACAAAAAGCCAATCCCAATCTCCTTCTGGTTCCAGCTCTGGTTGAATATTTCCGTGGAAAATTCCATGTGAAAAATATCGTGATTGATGACCCACAATATGGTACTGTCCTTCAAGTTTTATTACCGCACGCAGACAGTCGCAAACCCCAACCTCAGGAAGAAGAACCAGACTTAGGGAGTGGAGCTGAGTGACAACTGCAGTCATGGTGATTTCTCCACAGAATTCTCTTCGTACTTCTGTCGAACAGTTAATCGAACAAGGACACTATCTTGTATGTCCGGGCGTCGATAATCTTGGAGGATTTCGCCACGCTTTGAATGCAACGGAAACAACACCAAATGTCATTATTGTGGATTATTGGCTCAGTCGTTCACAAACTATCGATTTCATCCGGGGTTTGAAAAATCAGGGCTTTGCGGTTATTCTCATGGGAACCAGTTTCTTGGGTAAAGATGTGGCAACGCAGGAAAAGGTAGAATTCATCGAGAAACCATTTACACAAAATGAGCTACTCAAAGCGATTACTAGGGTGAATAAGGGAACCACCACTAAACCGTGATAAGTTTTCGGACACCTGACTCTGAAACGTACAAAGCTTTACCTGAAATCGGTCCACGATACTCTCGGCAGGAAAAAAGACTCATGATCTTACCGTTAAAAAATTCATGAAATCCTTGTGGAAATACTTCATGCGACCGCACAATGAGTTCCAACGAATTTTGAGTCATGAACTCCTCGGTAATATCTTGTCCAAAAGTTCTAATTCGGCTTCCCCGCATCGACGGTCCAAAACCTTTCAGTGTTTCCCGTGGATCATTCCACAATAATTGAAATGTGACAGGATGTTGGGGTTCGATTTCACGGGGCAGCTTATCAATCTCCTCTACACGACTAAGACTCTCAGAGATGCCACCATGTACTGCAAAGATTTTTTGTCTTTGACTAATCGCAGCTATCGGCAGATGTGCAAATGTTTCCCAGTACTGTTCAATGATATTTCCTAATGCGTTTTGAACCGTGTCATAAAATCCATAAGAGCGATTAATGCTTGGGGTCTCATGGTTTCCGCGGAGAAGCATTACTCGATTGGGTGCTTGGATTTTCAACGTAAACAGCAAATTCATGTTTTCAATCTGATGAGGACCTCGGTCCACATAATCGCCTAAAAATACAAAGACAGCATGACTATCCCAATACCGCATCAAAAGACGTTTTGTTGCATCCCAATCACCATGGGTATCGCCAACGAAAATCAACGGTTTATCCAGTAACTTCAGTAATCGTGGTTCCTGTTGTAGCAGGGGCAGGACACCTTCTAGAAGCTGCAGAACATCTTCTCTGAGATACTGTTCAACCCTAGCGACTACTTCAGTGATCATGGGGGGCAACAATCCTGCTCTTATTCAAAATGCTCTCCGTTAAATATGTTGCAACTCAATGAAACGGGATTCTAATCTGCTAAAATCTGAGTTCCCGCTTCACCCCGAATCGCTCGTGCAATATTTTCAGGTGAAGTGATGATCGCTAGCTCCCCACCCTCCTCAAGAAATTGGATGACTGATTCGATTTTCGGAGCCATGGATCCAGGGGCAAAGTGGCCTTCTTTGAGATATTGTTTCGCTTCCTTAGCTGTCATCCTATCAATACCCTTTTGGTTTGCCTTTCCAAAGTTCAAATAGACCTTATCAATTGACGTTGAGATAAGGAACCCCTTTGCACCCAACGCTTTACAAAGCAGAGCAGATGCCCGGTCCTTATCAATCACCGCTGCTACGCCTTTTAGTTTCTGATTCTCTTCCACAACCGGGATCCCTCCACCGCCCACTGTAATTACAATGAATCCATCGTTCAGTAAATTGTCAACAGCTTGGGCTTCAATGACTTTTTTCGGAATGGGTGAAGGAACCACACGTCGCCATCCACGTCCCGCATCCTCAACGATATGCCAGCCTTCCTTACCCCTTCGGTTAGCAGTCTCCTCATCCATGAAAGAACCAATGGGCTTGTTAGGGTGGGTAAAAGCTGAATCATTCTGATCAACCAGGACTTGTGTAACTACGGTAACTGGCAACTTGTTGATTTTCCGGCGACGAAGCTCAGTTAAAAGGATTTGCTGGAGCATATACCCAATTGCACCTTGTGTATCTGCCCCACAAAAATCAAGAGGTACCTCATGCAATTCACCAGCAGCTAACTCAGAGCGTCGTAAAATGAACCCCACTTGGGGACCGTTACCATGCGTGATAGCAACATCCCACCCCTCTTCCACTAGATCTACAATGTGGGGTACTGTTTGTGCAGCGGCAGCATATTGGTCTGGCACAGTTTTGTGCGCTGCATCTTTGATTAGGGAGTTGCCTCCAATGGCAACAACGATTCGTTTAGCCATGTTAAGAACATCCTTGGTTCAGTTTCACAAGAGGACTTATCTCACAACCCACCTTGATATAAAAGCTTCCCAACAGAAAACTGTCAAAGGCAGGACTGGTCTGACTGGATAAACACTTAGCCTGTTGTTCAAACAATCTCTCGTTATTCCTCTGCTATGAACAGTAAAAATGCTACGATTCATGCTTCAAGGGCTTCTTTTCTTCCAGCTTAGCTTTCCTTCAATTCATTCATCAAGGTTTTTTTGTGCATTGCACCTTACAACAGCAGTCTGTATTGGGGGTATGCTCTTCACAAAACCAGTATTCCAATACTCTATTAACTCCAGGTTTGTTGCATACTTCACACGATTCACTTTTTTGGGGCATAGCTGAAAAACCACATTTTTTCGATAATAAACCTTTCCATCTAGCTGGTTGTCAGTTCTTAATCATCCAAGTCTATTTTTGTGAGTAAACACTTATGCTCACTAACAGATTATGGAATACTTATGGTATCTCTTCAGGATATTCAAGCCGCTCACAAACGGATACAAAAGGTGGTCATTAACACACCCGTAATGACATCAAATACCGCTAACCGCCTTACCAATTGTCACCTCTTTTTCAAATGCGAGAATTTCCAACGAGTGGGCGCCTTCAAATTTCGTGGAGCCTATAATGCCCTCTCACAATTATCGTCGAAAGAAAAAGAACACGGTGTGATCGCCCACTCATCCGGTAACCACGCCCAAGCTGTAGCCCTGGCGGCACAAATGCTAGAAGTCCCTGCGACTATAGTGATGCCTAAGAATTCCTCACCGGTAAAAATCGCTGCCACTCAGGATTACGGTGCCACCATTGTATTTTGCGAACCTGAACTCAAATCGAGAGAATCTACAACGAATGCGTTAATTGACAAACATAGGTTTGTCCTGATTCATCCCTACGATGATTCGCGTATCATCGCAGGAGCTGGCACCGCTACCCTCGAACTCCTCAATGAAGTGAAAAACTTAGACGCCATTTTTGCCCCCGTAGGTGGGGGAGGGTTGATTAGCGGCACCGCTATTGCCACAAAAGGTGTAAGCCCCACCACCAAGGTCTTTGCTGTAGAGCCTGAACAAGCCGATGATGCCTGCAAATCATTCAAATCCGGTAAACTACTTCCAAGTGCCAATCCTACAACCATTGCAGATGGATTACGTACCTCATTAAGCGAGTTAACGTTCTCTATCATCCAAAAACATGTGGATGATATCATCACAGTCTCCGAGGACGAGATTCTTGATGCCATGCGTTTCCTTTGGGAACGAATGAAATTGGTCATCGAACCCTCAGGCGCCGTTTCACTAGCGGGGGTCTTCAAGCTGCAAGAACAGATTAACAACCAAAACCTCGGGATTATCCTCAGTGGAGGAAATGTTGATCTAACTCGCTTCTTCAATCATTGGCGTACAGATGACACGAAACGCTGAAATTTGCCTGAATGATCCGATTTCTTTGGTGTATGTTTCTAACTGGTATTTTGGGCTATCATAAACATACCGGGTTCATTTTACTCTCCGGAAGGGATTGAAATAGTTAGAGCGAACTCTTTAAGGTACAACAGCTATCGAATATATCTATTCGGCGAGAATGATGTCCAAAATATCAGATCGAGAAATTCTGAGACTTAAGGTGGCGATGCTTGCTCGTGGAGTCCATTTTGTATCCGACGAGACGACTGGACGCACAGGTGGGGCTGGACCTACTTTGGGTCGCTATTTTCTCATTGATAAGGATGTCGTTGTTAATGCACCCGTTCGCACTAAAAAACAAGCAACTCTGTTCCACGCTCTGGAGCTTCAACCTGTGAAAGGAAACAAGTTTCATGGCAATCTCGAAGGTAAGGATTTTACTATTACTTTGGTAAAAACACCCCACTATTACCAGATGGAATTGGTAGATGGCACACCTATGACCCACATCGCGCTGGTGCATGGAACCGACTGTCTAGCAACAACAATAGTCCAGCATTGCAATTATTTCGACAGCGGCTTAGAATGTCGATATTGTAGCATTCCTGTAAGTCTCGCTCAAGGTAAAACAATTCTACGCAAATCTCCAGAACAATTCTTACAAGTTCTAAAAGCCGCTCAAATGGAAGACTGCGCAAGTCATCTTACATTAACGACGGGAAGTCCGGATCGCCCTGACCGCGGAGCACGAGACTACGTTCCGTTTGTATCTAGCATCCGCAAAGAAAGTGATGTCCCAATTCATGTGCAGCTGGAACCCCCCAAATCACCAGGACAATTGCAAGCGCTAAAAAATGCGGGGGTGGATACGGTGGGAATCCATCTTGAAATCTACGATGATGCACTCCGCAAGGAATATTGTCCCGGTAAATTCGCCTATGCAAGTTTCTCTGAGTACTTAGATGCATGGCGACATGCCGTACACATTTTTGGACGAGGACAAGTCAGCACATTCATCCTCTTAGGGTTGGGTGAAACTCCTGAACAGTTGCATCACGGATTTAAAACAACCATCGAAATTGGTGTCATACCCGTTCCAGTTCCCTGTCGGCCAAACCCGGGCTCACAATTAGAAGGACATATTCCAGTTTATGTGGAAAATCTGGATCAAATTGTCGATAATTATCTGGACTGCGCTAGCTTGCTGCTTGAATACCAACTGAATCCCGCTGAACATCGGGCGGGCTGTATTCGCTGCACCGGATGCACAGCCCTCATGGAAGCCTATCACATCGTCAAATCTGAGCGTGAAGGCAAGCACTAAAAAATCCTTGTAGCACAGGTTCCTTATCATGTCCCTGCCGCCGTCCACCAAAGAGTTTCCTCCTGAGGATGGGGGGATTCACATCGAAGAACTTACACCAGAGGATGCTCCCGAAATCTCCCAACTCATGGCTCTCGTATGGCCTAACTCAACTCATATCCCCTCTGAATGGCGGCAAAAACGCGTCCTTAGCCCTGAACAAATCATCCAGGAAATGCAAGCAGGTTACCACTATTTTGGTGCACGACTTGAAGGTCGTATCGCCGGCTTCTACAAAACCATGATCATACCCGATGGGCTACTAGGGGAACACCAGACGGTACACCCCGATTTTCGTCACCGCGGCCTGGTCCGTGCTATGTATCGCCAATTCATTGATTACGCTCAAGAACTCCAAGTATCTGCCAATCTCTGTAATATCCTCACCGCACACGAAACAATGCGAGCTCTCGTCGAAAGTTTTGGGTTTCAACCAGAAGGAGACCCTTATGAGCAAGTGCCTGGCATGCAAGTCCAACTCTATAAACGTCTCGTTAAGGCGCCACCTCCCCCCTAGATTTTTTTCCATTCACTCCTTCTAGGACTGTTTTACTTCGAAGCTTCCATAACCAGATGCGTTGCGATCGGGAAGGACCAAATTGCAACAGCCCATAAATCACCTCGGCAGAAAAGGAAATGACAATTATTGCTATCCCTGAGAGAAACAAAATCGTATTCATTAGTGGATAATCATGTCCCAATAATGAAAAATAAAAAAGTCTTCCAAGCCCTACAAATGGGAAGCTTGTCTCGATGAAAATAATCGCGGACAGAATAAAAGTACAAAAAAACCCTGTACGGAGACCTGTCTGGATAATGGCCTGTTTTATTTTACCAGATGGATTTGCATCTTCAGAAAATATTGGACGAGAGGTATGGGATTGAATTTTTATCGCCAGCTTCCACCCGATAATAATGGCACCAGCTGAACCGAAAGCTGGTAAGGCAAAATAGCGGGGATCGTAAAGATTGAAATTCTCTCTGTCAAAATTGCCATAATATGTCCAAAAGATAATGTATCTGAATAGAAAGGGACAGGTAATAGAAACAAAATACGCTAGCAACAGTCCCGTGATAACGATTAGCATTACACACAAACCAGGCAGAAGCAACCTATATTGACGGCTATTTGCAGTTCCAAAATGATGGATACTTGAGTTCCACAATTTCAGACTAAAGATTATCCAAAGAGCAATCACTACGCCAACGACGATTAAAAGAATGGATGCAATACCATACAACAAAAGGTCCAAACGTATTCCACAGGTAGATATCTATCTAAACCCATAATCGCCTCTAAACATGTGTGTGATGTAAAAAACGAAACGTCCCATTTCTAAGACAGCAAAATCCATCCTTCCATCCAAAAATGCCACCAAGAATAATTTGGATCCCACGGGCTAGCTTCAGGGATATTTCCTATACGCGGGAAATCTATGGATGGAAATATTAATTCCGCGGGTGGAATTGATGAAAAAATTGTGAAACATAAGAACGAAAAAGCAACTAACATCACTACTCCGGAGGCAAGTCTTCGAAAAAGATATTCATATATCCGCATTCAACTCCACTCACGTCATTGAAGCCCTTTGGTGAAAAAATGGTGAAGGGCGGTTCCCAGCCGCCCTTCGTGTGTTGGTTCGCATTGGAGGTTCTTCCCTAGTTGAAGCGGACACGTGGATCAAGGAAGCTGTATGAGATATCGGCGATGAAGTTCACTACGATCACGGTTAACGCTATCATGTAAAAGAACACGAAGAAGTTGAAGATAATGGTCCCGAGAATAAGGACGAAGCTATCGATCACGCGTCGAATCATGAATTCACGCATTCCCATAATTTTTCACTTTAGGGATCCATCTGTTAGCGTTTGATTTAGATCAATCAAACTGCCTACTCCTATGCCTCACATCCCAAATTATCCTACACATTAGAACAGGCCAGAAAGGGCTGTTCAAAAGTTTAGAACGATACCTGCGTGCAGGTCTTTTCTTACTTCCTTTGAAGTATAATGTTCGTTTGTGGGGAAATTAGTAAGAACGAAAAGGCTTATATACTTCTTTAGATAAACAATTAACAGAGTTAAGATGTTGTCTAAAACTGAAGCACTCCAACATAGTACCCGGAAGAGAATCATGTACAAGTTATCCAAAGATAAAGCTTTCCTCCGTGAAATCGCCAAAGATTTAAACATTCCCACTTCCACTGCTGCTTATCATCTAAAACGACTTACCCAAATCGGCCTCATCAACGAGCGACGAGGCGTGTATCACGTTTGGTTTGATCTAACGGATAAAGGCCGACAGCTGCTCGATAACGAAGCAGCATAAACTGGGCTGGACGATAACGCATGATCCTCCGCCCATCATTTTTCTTTACTTCAAACTTCATAGTTGGGATTAGGTTTTTTCGAATCCTGCTGCTTACTTTCTTGTAATTGAATCAAGGCGATTTTGGCTTCGTGGGCTACAAGCTCATCGGAATCAGTTTCTGCAATCTTTTTAAGATGGGGGTATGCGCGTTGTTCACCGAGTATGCTCAAACCCACTATGGCCCCAATTCGGATTGTGGGATTATCCGCTTGGAGTTCACGTTCTAGAAGGCTATAGGCGTCGGGTCCTCCAAGGTGTCCAAGGGCTCGGAGAATTTGATCTTTGACGTAGACTGTTTCATGCTCATACCGAGCTAAAAGCTTGGGTGTGGCATGTGTGGCTTTGAGATAAGCGATCGCGCTTAGCGTTTGGAATCGAACAGCTTCTACATCATCGTCGAGTAATGGGATTAGAGAAGCGCCGTCCTCTTTGGTGCCAATGAAACCGATAGCAATTGCTGCTTCCAGACGAGTAACAAAATCAGGATGGCCTAGAGCGGATCGTAAGTGGGGCAGAGCCGTTGCTGCTTCGGGTCCCAGTTGTCCTAGTTTTCGGATTGCGTTGTGTCGGAGTTGATCATCTTCACTCCTTATTGTTTTGATGTATGTATGAACCTGCTCGTTTTTCGCAGGGGTCGATACATCTGTAGGATGTGGGGGTGACATGCTGGGAACCTCGCAGGGTCAACTGTTTTTAATTATTAGTATCTTCCCATACACTTGATAGGCAGCTGCTTGTTCTTAGTATCGTTTCTTCTTTTTCTTTCGTTTCGGTTGTTTGCGTTTCACCCGTTTCCGTTTTGGAAGTTCTTCGGTTGGAATCCGTTCTGGTCCCGGGGGTAATCCTAAATCGTCTTCTGGGGGATAGGCGATTTCAGCGAAGAGGGCACCTATCTGTCCGCCGACTCCTGTGATGACCCCTCCGATAAGGCATACAAAGACTTGTGGTATAGGCATCAATATCCCAACTAGAATCCATGCATTGATGAAAGCATTGGTGAAGTTGATTGCGAATAATCCGAAGAGGGTAAGCCAGGCGAGAAATCCTGCGAGGAAGGTTATGATGATGGCTCGAAAATTATTTTTTATTAAAAATCCTGCGAGGATTCCGGCAATAACAATAAGAATCCCTTGACCAGTTACTTGGATGAGGATGGCGAAAAAGAAGCAGAATGCAAATCCAACGATTATCCCATGCTTCTTTCTGAAGAAGGCTTTCAGACTTTCTCGGCTAAAATCTCCTGACATGGAATCACCCCGGAATAAGAATGATCAGAGAGGCAAATTCGGTTATTTCCCCGAGTGCCGATGAATAAGGTAGTACATGATATTCGCCGATAATCCACAATCCCAATTGGTCCATATAGTTACGAGCATAGCCGTTTCCTCGCTGTCCACCAGGTAAAACGCCTACGCAGTTCGCGAGGTTATCCAGGTCCATGATGAGTCGATAACTTGCTCCAACCGCAACCAGGTATCCCGGAGCATAATTGACAGTGTATGCACTTCCATTCACAGGGTAACGTGGCGCGTTTAGAAATGCGAAGTTATCAGACATTGGATGTTGCACCCAGAGGATATGGATCCGATTATACTGCCAGGTGGACGTATCGGATCCCAGGTTCAAGGTGAGAAATTCAACGGTGTCTGCAAAGCTTGCGAGGATGATATCATCACGGGTTTGGGTGCCCGTTTGACTTACATTGTTGAACCAGAGGTCATAATTGATGATGGTGAAATTATCGAGAACACTCATGGATGGATAAGGTCCCGTGGGGGTTCCAGCAGCTGAGTATTCATCGAAGAACGTGTTATTCAAATAAGTTGGTGAAAATGTAGACCAAATCGTCGCACCGATGCTCTCGGTATTCATTACGCCATCCCAGTTCTGAAGGGCTAGTGCTGCTGTATACATCGTGGGCTCTTCGGATTCGGTCACTTCCGCTAGAATCACACTTGCCACGATATCTTTGATAGCAAGAGCGTGGAGTGATAGGGCATCTTGTTGAATGTGCTCCATGTCTACAAGTGTGCTACTAGGTATACTCTCCAGTAAGGCTGTGATGCGATTCGCACGGTAAGGTGCGGCGAAATCATATCCGAGATAGTAGGAGTAACTGGTGTTAACTGGGCGATTATTAGCGGCTACCAGCATCCCTGATGTGGGATTGAAGTCCTGAGGGAGTTGGTTGAATGGAATGAATCCCTGCCAACTTGTATTATTTGCTGAACCATTCAGGGGGCTTGGTCCCTGTCCCGATGTTCGAATCGGTTGAGCTGCAGCTGCATGATAAGCAATATTCCCTGAGGTGTCAGCATAAAGGAAGTTGAGATTGGGTGCGTCAATTTGTTGAATAGCAGACAGAAAGCCGGCATGGTTGGTGGCTAGTCCCAGTTCGTAAAGGGCTTCGGTGGTACGGGATCCGTTTGCTCCGGTCCATTTAAGGGCAAATCGATCCGTCTCCTCATCAAATAGGGGTCCATGCACAGTATAGTTAAGCACTATCTCCACGGGGGCGAGTCCGCCTTCAACTCGGGCCCACACGGTGGTGTTTAGCTGCTCAATGGGTTGCCAGCTATTATTCCACCAGTATTGGCTAGCATTACCTGGGTTCCAAAGATAATAGTAGAAATCGCTCATATCGGACTGCATTCCGGTCCATCCCCAAGCAATGTTCGGATTATGTCCCTGGTAGATAAAGGGAATGCCTGTATAGGTGATTCCTTGCACATTATATCCTGGAGCCACCATCTGCATTTCATACCAAATGGGTGATAGCGTCATTGAAAGATGTGGGTCGCTAGCTAATAGGGGGGCACCAGTCGTAGTGTGAGAACCGTTTATTACCCAGCAGTTGCTTCCTCCGGTCGCCAGGGACACTGGGTTCTGTTTTTGCAGTGCTTCCAAGCGGTTGGCAAGGGATTTGGCTGCAGCTTGAAGGTGCGCTGGAAGGGTTGGTGCCACGATGAAAGTTTCGTTATATTGCAGATCAGGGAAAAGGTCCTTGAAGACGAGGTCTACACCGTAGGTATCAATCAAGTTCGCCATTTGTAGGTCTTGAAACGCATCACTGGCTGAAAGTTGCCAGGCGACATATCGTTCAATGGTGAGGCTGTCCGTTTCATTCCATGGTTCTGGGAAATAACCAAGCACGCGAATTTCCACTGGGATCTTGGAACCAATACTCTCCATATACTGATTGATTCCTCGAGCATAGCTTTTGAGCAACCCAAGAACGGTAGAATTAAGCAGGAGCACAGAAGCGTTAGCTATTGCTTCAAAACCAAGCTGTCGATGGTATTGGTCAAGTTCTAGATACGATGTACCAAAGAGCTCCGATAGTCTTCCTTGGGCTATTCGTCGATATAGGTCCAGTTGAAAGAGTCGATCTTGGGCATGCACATACCCACAAGCTAGATACAGATCATTGATATCGCCTGCAAAAATCTGGGGAACACCCCAGGCATCCCGAACAATATGGACTTCCCCAGTGAGTCCTTGGATTTCTTCGCTCGAGGAAGTGGGAAGGTTAGCCCAGGAAATGTCCATCCACAAGCCTCCATTAGGTTGAAGCCAGGGGATAACGCTGACAAGCATCCCCAGAATCAGTGAACAAATCAAAATGACGAGGATGTTTTTACAGTTGAAGATTTTTCGTTGGCTTGACACATAACAGCCCCCAAAGGAAGACCAGCTCTACTGTTTACTAAATGCTGGGGCGAACATCCATGCCTTGTTCTTATAAAATGCGTGGTTCCAGAAATATCTCAGGTCGATTTTGCCAGGGCTAGCGTTACTTTGATTTATTGGATTTGTTCTTTTTTGGCTTCTTAGCGGACTTGCTTTTAGAATCGTTTTTCTTCCTTTCTCGGCGTAGTCGACGTTTTCCACGTTCATAGGTTTCTTGTAGGACCTGCCGTACTGATCGGCGTTTTCGCTCTTCCATAGGAACTTCCAAGTGGACAACACCTTCTTCTCCATCGACTGAAGCAATAATGTGGCCAGTCGCATATTCGGGAAGAGGTCGGAATTTATAGGAATACCGTAGGACACCAGTCCGTCCTGCTTCACCGATACGACGAAACACCACTTGAACGCTCATCCCGATTTTTAACTGCTCGTGATTAACATCGACGATTTGAGAGAGAACTAAAGGGCCTTCATCTAATCGGACCAAGGCAATGACATATGGGGAAAGATCTTTGAAACCCGCTGGTGGATCATGGATAATTGTGTACGAGTATATCTTTCCAAGCCCCGAAAATTGTGTATCAACGAAATCTGTTTTCCTACGGCATTTCGGACAAAGTGGTACAGGTGGGAAATATTTGGTATCACAGGTTCGACAGTGTCGACCCACCAGATTATAGACATTTTTAATCCTTCGCCACAACATTGGAACGCTTTGTTCAGACATCTTTTTTCACCTTGGTCTAATCATGCGTCAAAATATGGAGTACAGCCGTGGAACCAGTGCCCCCTAAGTTTAGAGTGAGACCTTGTCTAACCCCTTTCACCTGGCGTTTACCTGCGGTTCCGCGGAGTTGTTCAACTATTTCCGCAACTTGCGCTATTCCTGTGGCTCCTACCGGATGCCCTTTCGCTTTGAGTCCGCCACTCACATTAGTCGGAATGGTTCCCTTCTTGTCAAAAAAGCCATCTTCAATGGCTTCACCACCCTTCCCTTTTTCAACAAAGCCCAGATCCTCAACTGAGATAATTTCACTAATACTAAATGAATCATGAAGCTCAGCGATTTCCACATCATCAGGCTTCATTTTAAGTTTATCATATGCTTGTTTAGCAGCACTCTTTACTGCACGAAAGGTTGTGATGTGAGGTCGATCATGCAAAGCAAGGGTATCTGAGGCTTGAGTGGCTGCCTCGATCCAAATAGGATCACCTTCAAATTGATCTACTAAATCCCCCCGAACAATAATCGCTGCGGCGGCCCCATCTGAAATGGGGGCACAGTGCAAGACCCTCAAAGGATCAGCAACTAGCGGACTCTTGAGAACCTGGTCAGTTGTAATCTTGAATCGAAATTGAGCATAGGGATTATTCACCGCATTGGCATGAGCCTTAACAGCAGGTGCTGAAAGCTGTTCAGAGGTTGTGCCATAACGGTGCATATGACGACGAGCAAGCAGTGCAAACAAGGAAGGAAATGTGGCACCGATTTGCCCTTCCCATTCCCGATCGGCTGCACTCATAAGTGTGTCAGCAATGGCAGGTTCTGAAATATCACTCATTTTTTCACAACCTATCACCATGGCGACTTTGTGTTCGCCTGATTTTACAGCCAAGTATGCATGACGAACTGCTACACCTCCACTCGCACATGCGGCTTCTACTTCAGTCGAGGCAATAGGGAGGAGTCCCCCTGAATCAGCAGCCATAACCGCTTGGTGCTCCTGTTGGATGAAGGAACTTGTGGAAGTATTACTAACATAGAGGGCGTCGATATCATCACCTCTGACGCCTGCATCTGCGAGACAGGCAGTAGCCGCGGTTAGGGATATTCGGCGGATACTGCGATCCCATTGTTCACCAAAAGAGGTTTGACCCACGCCGATAATGGCAACCCGATCTTTTGCTGATCTTTCTTTACTCATGATTATCACTCTACCTTGATGGTGCGTCGGTGCTTCGCATACTGGGCATAATCGATGTAGACTTTATCATCGATGTAATCTTGCACCTTGGGTTTTCGTTTCCGTTTTTCTTTGATTGGTTTCATGACTTCCAAATGGAAGGCATCACTGCCCGCCCCTGAACCATATGAAACAACCAAAATTTTGTCTCCAGGATTTGCGACTTCAAGGGTAGCTGCTAACCCCAATGGCGAGCTTCCAGCATAGGTGTTCCCAACATAATCGACAACAAGGGAGGGTTCGATTTGCTTATCCTTGAACCCCAGAGTTTTCGCAGCTCGACGAGGAAACTTACCGTTAGGTGAATGAAACACACCCCAATCATAATCGCTGGTTTTAGTTCCCATTTTTTCAAACAAACCCATTGCGGCTTGTTGGACATGCCGGAAGTATGCTGGCTTTCCAGTAAATCTAGACCCATGTTCGGGAAAATCGGTTCCTTCACGCCGCCAAAAATCGGGTGTGTCGCTAGTATAGGAGAACGTACCTTCGAATCGGGCGACCATATCGTCATCGCTGCCAATGAGAAACGCGGCTCCTCCCGCGGCAGCTGCATATTCTAAGGCATCACCGGGTTTCGCTTGGGCGGTATCGGCTCCAATGGCGAGCCCGATGTCCACTTCCTTGGATTTCACTAATCCAATACAGACTTGCATCGCAGCGGTTCCCGCTTTACATGCAAAGGAAAAATCTGCACATTGCAAACTATTGGGTGCATTAATTGCTTCTGCGACTACTGTTCCGGTTGGTTTAGTAGCATAAACGTGGGATTCAGATCCCACATAAACTGCCCCAATTCGGTTCGGGTCAATCTGGGCACATTTTAAGGCATTCCGGGCAGCTTCGACCGAGATGGTGGTGGTGTCTTCATCAAGGCCAGGGACACTTTTCTCAACTAAATTCAATCCCCGTCCAATGGCTTTTCCGTCTTTACCCCACACTCGGGCGATTTCTTCAACTTTAATGCGATACTTGGGAATGTAACCACCATAACCTAATATTCCAACTTCTGGCACGGCTTCCTTGTCTCCTTTTCTGTTTAGCTCGTTTATACCCGCTTCCCGCAGTCTATCTGCTTTTCAATGTTCCGCTTAACAGCGACCACATTCGTTGACTTGAGGTTACGGATGTAAAGGGTATCGACGATTTCTCCAGCATATTTTGATAAATAGATGCCAACGATGAAAAACGGTTCACGATTATCCAGTTAGGCGAAAGCAGCTTTGACCTTTCGTCCGATTTCCTGTCCATATTCAAAGCATCGCTTTAAATCTTCCTCGCTAGGACGAAATTGCACATCCAAAGGATCTAATACCTCACCAAACTTGAAATCCTTCAACTGCTGGGTGAGAACCCGGGTTGCACCACCTCCCCACCCATAGGACCCAAAGGCCGCTCCAATCTTGTTAGCGGGTCGCAGATGCTTCAAATACGGCATAAACGCTGCGGTCGGATAATAGGGATCGATATTATAGGTCATAGCTCCCACCACAACCGCTTTGGCCTCCATGGCTGCGCCTTGAACACGGCTGTGGATTTCTTTTTCCAAATCATAAATCTCAGCAGGCACACCCACGCTGCTGATGCCTTCCCGAATCGCCTCTGCCATTCGCTTAGTACTTTTCCAAATAGTTGAATACACAACAACAGCACGTTCTTGTTCTGGATTACTTGACCAGCGGCGATAAATCTCAACGATTCGGTCGATATCCTTCCGCCAGATGGGTCCATGTGATGGGCAGATAATTTTGATTGGAACTCCTTCTATTTTTTTGAACGCGTTGAGCACTGCTCTGGCATTGAACCGAACAATATAACTATAATATGCACGTAGGGCTTCATACCAGTCATCAACTTGGTCCGCAAATCGGTAGGGCGTAGCAATCTGCATTCCAAAGGCATCATTACTAAACACCAATTTTTCTTCCGGCATATAACTGATCATTGTCTCTGGCCAATGTACCATCGGAATTTTCACGAAGGTCAGCGAACGCTTGCCCAACTTAAGTGATGCCCCTTCTTCAACAATTTCAAGGGGAAACTCAACACCGCGATAGCTTAGCTGCAAAAATTCAGCCCCCCTCGCAGATGTAACAATTGTTGCGTTCGGTGCCGCTTCAAGCATCGCCACATAGGCTGTGGAGTGATCCGGTTCCACATGCTGACAAATGATATAATCAATCTTGGCTGGATCAATAATCGTACGAATACGGTCTAGTAGTTCTTCGGTGAAGTTAGGCGCCACCGTATCAATGAGGGTGACTTTTTCATCAACAATGAGGTACGCATTGTAGGTACCACCCTTCGGTGTCCAGAGTCCATGAAAGTCTCGGAGCATCCAGTCAATGGCACCTACCCAATATACACCTTTAACAATCTCAACTTTTTCCGTCGTCATGGGATACCCTCCATCAGGTAGCTCATCTGGTAGCAGCTACGTGACTAACACGCTTTAATTGTTTTTCATTTTCCTTAATAGGCAGAAGGCTTATGGGACCAAGTAACCCATTCACCATATCCGACTTGGAGCCAGTACCATGGATCGCCTACTCAACCCCCGATCAATTGCAATTGTCGGTGCCTCAACCAACATCACAAAAATGGGCTCTCTCATCACCTTCAATGTTCGCTCCGGTGGCTATGAAGGCGAGGTCTACCCTATCAATCCTAAAGCTGACACCGTCCATGGCTACAAGGCCTACCCCAGTATCCTCGATTGTCCCACCCCGGATGTGGTCTCCATCATCGTACCTAAACCAGCTGTTCCGGAAATCCTTGACCAATGCGCCCAAGCCAACATCCGCAATATCATCCTGGTGACTGCAGGCTACCGCGAAGTGGGACCCGACGGTCAAGCCGCCGAAGAGGAAATCAAAGCCATCGCCAAATGCCACAACTTCAACCTCGTCGGACCCAACTGCGTCGGCATCAGTCGCCCCGCCCTCAAACTCAACCTCACCTCCATGCCCTACTTCCCTCGCCAAGGACCCGTCGCCTTCGTCTCCCAAAGCGGGGCCTTCGCTGTCCAAAACTTCCTCTCCGTCGAACGCTGGGGCCTTGGCTTAAGCACGGTTATCAGTACGGGTAACGAAGCGGTCCTCACCTGCACCGATTATATTCAGCTCCTGGCCAACGATCCCGAAACCCGAGTCATCCTCCTCTATATCGAAGGCTTCAATGATGGCCCCCGGTTTCTTCAAGCTGCCAAAGAAATCACGAAAAAGAAACCGATTTTGCTCATGAAAGTGGGAAGGACCCAGCAAGGCCAACGCGCTGCGATCTCTCATACAGGCGCCCTTGCCGGTGATGCTACGGTATTCCACGGCGCTATGCAACAAGCGGGGGTTGTTGTAGGGCAAAGCCTCGAAGACCTTTTCGACTGGTCTATGGCACTCGGACACCAACCACTGCCTAAAGGCAACCGCGTTGCCATCCTCACCAATTCCGGCGGTCCGGGCGTGTCCCTCACCGATGTTTGTGCCGAACAAGGCCTCATAATCCCTCCGCTTCCCGAAGAGGTCCAAAGCCAATTACAAGCATTCCTGCCTCCCACAGCAGTCACAGGAAATCCCGTCGATAGCACATTCACTATTAACATGCAAATTTTCTCTCAATGCTCCGATATTCTACTCTCCCTTAACGAAATCGATTCGTTAATCATTCACGGCTTCTTTGGCCCAGACCTAATGGATCAATTCCGTCAAAGTCCTGACATCCCACAAGCAGTCGTCACTGCCATACAGAACGAATTCGGCAATGCCGCTGAACAGCTCATCCACACCATCCAGCAACATAAGAAACCAGTGCTAATTTCCTCCACCCAAGATCGCAGCGACCCTGCTATTTGTACACTTCAAGACGCTGGCATCCCTGTATACACAATGCCTGAGCGTGCAGCACATGCCTTGGGTGTAATGACCCGCTATGCCCAATGGTGTAAACGGCATACTTCCTAGATGATGTCAAATACGACCATTATTCCAGGGGACTGAATGTCAGATCTCTTGGGATTACTTTTCTTCATTGGCTGACATTTTCAGTGACCGGTAAGTCGCCAGTCGTTCCTCTTTACTCAAATACTGCAGATGGTCTACCAAAGCATCCTTCTCTTCTTGTGACAAGCCTGGAATCTTGCTCAACTCACGCCGGATTTCCGCAATCACCTTTGTAGGAATGGCAGGAGTAGGTTGAATATCCGGTGGCAATACAGTCGGAGCGGTCCGATCCTCCGTCAACGCCTTCGACGGTGGCGGCTCCTTTGGTTTCACATCCTCAAGAGGTGGTTCTTCAGGCTCAATCGGAGTGACTTTAGGAGCTTCAGGCTCTGTAGTTGGTTCTACTTCAGGCTTTGGTGGTCTTTCTCGTTGAGTGAGGAAGTCCATACGACGCTGACCCATCTGGCGACGCAAGTCATCGAGGAACCAAATTCGATCCTTCCGTGGAATCTTTCGCATCTCATCTGCCAGGACAGCTTTTTCTTCTGGTCCTAGCCCAGGAATCTTATCCAATTCACCCATGATATCTTCTTCAGTCGCCGTGACCTCTTCGACTACCTCCACCTTTGGAATCATCGCAGGAGTCACGCCTACACCAATTGGTGTCATTGCTGAATCGACTTTACTCTCTAAAATCATTCCACGCTCATGGAAGTGTTTCAAATCCTTTCTACCAAGTTTGTAGGTCTCATCCTTTTCAACGGTCTTGGCAAGTTTCCGCATTCGACGAACTTCCCAAGGAATTGATAGAACACGTGCCCAAAGAATCCAACTCATTAGAAGAACTATTAGTACAATCGCTGCACCGGCTCCACCATAGACCGCAAAGAGAACTGTGGGATGCGGTTCAAAGGTCATCACCCAATCGGTCAAAGAGGCTGATTCATGAGTAAGCGGTTGAGTCTTTTCTGCAGTTACTGTCAGTGCCATAGAAGTAGGTCCAAGTGAGAATTGGCTCCACACACCTTGAATCTCATAAAAACCATCTCCTAATGCTATAATTTCGAAACCTGAAGCATCCAACGTTTGAGGAAGACTTAGGGTTGCTCCATCAATAGGTTCATTGTGCCATGTATCATTTAGATAAAGGCGAATTGAGATTATTGAACCTATAAAGAAATTAGCTGATCGGGTTATTGGAGGTGGATTTCCATCAATAGATACTACTGTAAGTTCTGTAGGGATGCTGATGACTTCAAAGTTCGTTGTATAGGCTTTGCTTTCATAGTTTGTCTTAGAAATTGTGACGCGAAGCGAGTGGGTTCCTCGACCAAAGAGACTTGCGTTGAGCATGGCTACATATAATCCTCTGTTGATATCGAAGTGGAACGCCCCTGGAACTGATACATCGCCAACAATAACGAGACCTTCACCGTCCGGAATGGGGATACCCTCTGCATCAGTGTAATTGAGGTAGATGAAAAGCCAATCGCCAACAGGCACTTGAAGAATATTGATTGTGTTGTTCCATTCATCTCGAACTGATACAATTCCCGTCCGGTCGACGGGGTTAGTTTGACGTGGTACAATTTGAATAGTCATTATGGTTCGAGGACAGTCAAATGACCCTGGACCATTGAAGTCTAAATATAATTCGTATGTAAATCCAGCTGCGAGTGTTGCAGGAAATGTGAAATTATAATACCCGCCAGTCCAATTATAAAGTGATGCACTTCCACCTGAAAGTGGGCTCCACGTGGCTGTGATATTTTGGTTAAGTATTGGCAGATTGTTTTCTGTATCGTTAAGATATATCGTTATTGTAAAGTCTTCGAAATATTCCACTGAAATAAAATAGGTACCTCCTGATGGTTCCATTTTCGCTGGAGTAAACCGGACATCCATTTGGAATTGCAGCCTTTGGGATTGAACGTTTCGGGTGGCAGTATCAGCAACGACTTCCATTGAATAAATTAGTTTGCCATAAGTTGATGAATCAAACGCCTTTCCATAAATTCCGGGGGAGATCTCTGGAAGAACATCAGAGCCAATTTCAGTGAATGCGCTGCTGTAAGTTACAATTGCACCTGTGATATTATCACCAGAAAGTGTTCTAAACCAGACCCCTATGAAATATGGTTGATTAGCATAGAGAGTGAAAGATGTACCTTCATCTACACCTGGTTCTGGACCACAAAGATAAGTATCCAGTTGACTTGGACCTGCAGTGATCGTATAAGAAATTATACGGGAATCCTCAGCAAAATATCCCGCTTTCGAAGCAATAATCTCAATGAAGTATGCCCCTTTATCATAGAGAGAACTTATTTCAATCCAATAGGTGCCATTTAGTGCATTCGCGAAGACAAGTGTTCCATGGTCCCATGTACCAATGACAGTTGCGTCAGTTACAGGATCATTAACATCAGATCCAGCACCGATTGTTAAGTTGATGATTACAATTGGAAATGGGGTTTCTCCAAAGTATCTCGTGATAACTCCCAAGGTTAAGAGGTCAATCTCTAGGGGGACTTTAAAGATATAAATGGGAATCGAAATATTCTGGAATGTATAGAAGTTCTGATGCGCATAAATCCAAATATCAAATTCAGTTCCTGCTGGTAAACCCGAGGTAGCAACGATAAATTCCCACCAACCTCCTCCCAGAGACCGATTACTTAGAGTGGTTCCCCCTGTAATAATGTAGTCGATTGGTGGATTATTAAAAACGGCCGAGTCATTATCAAGATTCCAATAACGAACCGTGATATTCAAGTCATCACCAGAATACAGTGAACCAGGATCTTTGAAAGCTAGCAGTGTAGTTATGTTCCGGACAGTTCGTGCTACGGGTTCATTGTATTGAGATTCTAAGAAAGGACTTAATCCTTCAGGATATGTCACATTGACAAAAAATGTATAAGAGCCTATTCCTAAGAGTCGAGTGGAATCGACCCAGATCCGGTATAGACCATTACCTTCAAATGTATAATTCCAATCTGTTCCTTGGAGGCCAAAGCCGTGCAGCTCATCACAAAGGAGTGAAATATCAATATCTGGATAATCTGTTTGGTTGATGGGATCGCCCTGTTCTGTGATGAATTCGAATTCGATAATGATGTTGGTGTCATACGGAGTTGCGCCAGCACTTTGCTGCATGATAATATCGGTGCGTTGCCCATAAACATAGGCACGAAATTCGAATTCCCTCGCTACAAAATACGGCGCGGTTCCAGGTTGCCAAGTCACTTCAACTTTGAAATCAAAAGAACCAACTCTATCGAAGTAGTCAGCATCGATTCGGAGTTGGAACGCATCAACTCCAGCGATAGTCACGACATACCACGCTGCGTTGTCAATTAGAACTGGTATTGCAGGGGTTGTGTTATAGACCGAAATAAGGAGAAGCCCTCCTCCATAAGAGGTATTAAGTATCCATTCGGTCCGCAGTTGATCAGAATAGGTAAAGTTGACACGAATTTCTTCAAGGTAACCAAATTCTCCACCTATTGTGTTTTGAATAGTTGTTGGACGGTTTGTAATGAAGAGAGTTACCTGTCGGGTTTGAACAGCATAGGGTGGTGGAGATTGCGTCCAGTCAGTGTATATGTTGGCGAGATAAGATCCTGGTGCTCCAATATTAGTTGAGTTGATGACTATGTTATAGATTCCATTACCAAATGGAATTACATCAAATAGTCCTGGGTATTCAACGAGTTCAATGATTGAAGCTTGTCCATCAATTCCCCATCCATTCAAAGAGCTGTCTGGGTCATTGACTGTATAAGTGATCTGAATTGTGAAGTTATCAAGGTAGGCTTGAGCGTCTACTGGTGCTACGGCTAAAGCTGTGAATACCGTACGAACATTGAAGGTTAGTTCGGGAATGGTGTCAGGTTCATAGCCTGCACCGGACCCAGAAATGCTGATCATAATCTTATATGCTTGGATATTTGTGACTTCCGAGGCATCGATAGTTACTCGATATACTGAGAATGCACTAACCCATTCCCAAGTAACAGATGTTGGATTGAAACCATCTAATCCGGTGACAATGATACTTTCTGAACCTGTATGAATAGGATCTCCGTATTGCGAACTTTCACCATCGAGTACAATGTATTCGATTTCAATAATGACATCGTTTCCAAATGGTGTGACTGGAACATCAGTTGGATGCAACCAAGTGAACAATGCTCGAACTTTGAGGGGAACATCATCGAGTTGTCCGATATCATATTGCGCTCCTCCGTTAATGGTGATATCGAATAGGTATTCATCTACAAAGGTCAGATGCGAACTATAGAAGGTGATGTTGTATTTTCCATTCTGCCAATAAACAAAACCATAGTCAACACCAAGAGTTAGGGTGTCGATTGAAATGCTTGCACCGGAAATGGGATTCGTTATTGGGTTCGTTGTTATTGGGTCAGTATCGTCAACGAGAAACCTAACAATCAGCTTTCCATCCTCGCCCCATGGGACAACAGGTGGGCTTTGGTATGTGAAACTCGTTGCCAGGGGACGTGTTGTTAGCTGGGTGGTCACAAAACCATTACCATATTCAACCGAGGTTTCTACATTGAAGGTTAATACATAGGTTCCAAGTGCCCAACTTGAGACATCTAAGATTATTACATAGATACCATCACCTGCGGTGCCATTGTTAACCCAAGTAGCCCAGTTAGCACTATTCAAAGTAAGAGTAGATGGACCACCTGTAATTATGATGGAAACAATGTGGTTTTCTGGAAGCCCCATGGAAGGAAGAAGGTCGCTGTCATTCACTCGGAACGTAATGGGAACATCATACCCAAATGGGACACGAGGAATAGGATCTATATCTGCTGTGATCGAGTGGACTCTAATGATGATGTTCACTTGGCCCCAACCAGTATCGTAGGGTTCGGTAATCAAAGGGTAGACAGTACAATTCAACTGAAATGTACCTGTATCCCAGCCAGTTGCATCGATGTAAAACGATAATGAAGTAGTGTTAGTATATGGTAGACTTGGGTGGCTTGGGGGACCTGATATATATGTGACTTCAACATGATCTAAGATGCTTGTCCCGATCGATAATCCTGTGTCAAGGTCTGTCCATGAAATGCTAATAAAAATCTGGCCATCTTCAGGGACTGGAGGAGGACCTGTAACAAGCACATAGACCCGATGGGCTCGGATTACTAATCCATTATTTAAGCTTCCAGTCGAGTGCTCGTAGATTTGAGTGGGTGTGGTTTTTGCATATACAGTTACGGTAATAGAATAAGTTCCAATGGTCAATCCTGAAGTATCCAAAGTGAAAGTCCAGCTTGAAAGAGGACCGAAAACGACATCACTAATGGCACCTGTAATGGTAATATTCTCAACCTCAGTGTAAGCTATTTGACCACCTGCAGTGAGATCAGACCATTGAATGGTAATATCTGTTGTGTAACCAACAGGTGTAGCTTCCGGAGGGAGAACAGTAACTGCGGTTTGGTGGATAAGAATCGTGATACGGAGGGTTCCGCTGCTTCCAAGATATTGATTGGAGTTTGGCACCGTTGTTACAATAATCTCATATGACCCTGGATTCCACGCACTAGTGTCGAGAGTGAATGAAAGGGACAGTTCGTTGGGTAACCCCGTGCTGTTGATGAATTCGAGGGTTAGCTGACTAAGTTGCGTATCGGTGAGATCTGTTGCGGTGTCAAGATCCCGCCAGGTGATTGTCACCGATGTCTGTTGGCCATAGGGTGTAGGATCAGGTTGGTCAACAATGGTTTGAGTCTGATGGCCTCGTATAGAGAATGTGAGTATTCGACTTGCCTCTTGATAACTATCAGTCGGATCATTAATGGTAATATCGAGCCAATACACTTGAACCTGGGAGATAACTGATGAATAAATAGTGATTTCATATGCTCCCCCTCCCAAGGATGTCCATCCAAAACCCGCATATGGAACACCACCCAATTCACAGCTGACATCCACTTTGCTAATTCCTGTAATTCCACCCGAGAGCGGGGGATCATCGATTACATATCTGACAGTAATCACCATATCATTGCCCCAAGGCTCAGCACTTGGAGGATCGTAGTCGATTGTGGTGCCTGTTTCCCGAATAGATACGATGACATCTACTGTACGATTCCCATAATAGGGTGCATTATGGCTAGAAATGCTATACCACGAAAAGTTAACAGTAAAGGTATGTTGTCCAACACCGAGGGAAAGGGTGTCGATACTTATATCCCATACTCCTGGAGAACCACTGTAACTGATACTTGCATCCGGGGCTACCCATTGAGTTGCCCCTAACCAGACAGACAGGTGAAGTCGGCTTGTACTATTATCAGGTGGTGAACCTCCATCTAAATCAGAAAGTGTGATGCTGAAGTCAGCGGAAATGCCACTTGGAACAGAACTTGGCGTAGTGGAGGTTAAGAGAGTATTTCGTCCTCTAACAATGATAGTAAAATCAAGAGTTTGTGATGCATAGTAATCCGATGGATCCGTGACACTCACAGTTAATGTATAAGTTCCTGGTATCCGCCCATCAGCATCAGAATCAGCCTGAATGTTATACCACCCAGCTGAGCCACCTGCAGTAATTGAGGTTCCTGACCACCCTGGGGTCGAAAACCAGCCTGCTGCACCAGAAATCCCTACTTCTGCATTATCCTCGAAGAAGACTTGTAGTGTGAAGGTTTCTTGGTAATAAGCGGTATAACCTGGTGTCGGGGATGAGAGTGTAGTATCACTACGTACTTCTAACCAAATAGTTGTTTGAGCGGAATCATAAATTGGATCATTGGCGGTCACTACAAAGGCGTGGTCACCAGGGGAAATATAATCGTCTGGGACTTTACCTTGATATAAACTACCAGATTGACGGAAAATGATTACAGGATAACCACTCACCAGTCCTGTAATTGTAGTTTGTGAGGTATTAGTTATAAACGGGCTGCCAGTGGTCTCAATATCGTTGTATGAGACTCGAGGATATACGAATCCTCCTTCAGCATAATCTACGCTAATTGGGGTTGTTTCAGGTGAAAGACTTGAATCGTGTTCAATATTGAAGGTAGCATGATAGAATCCAGCATGGGATCCGGTTGGTCCATTATCATAAGAAATGCAGAGGTCATAGGTTCCTGCAGGAAAGAGGTCTCCGTCAGTGAAGGTATACGTTAGGATTTTCGTGGTACTTGAAATCGTTTCTATGACATCATCAATCTCCTGGTGGTTCTCATCATAGATGGTGAGATTGACATTTCCCGAGGTTACGCTATCAAAGTTTACAGTAACTGATAGTTGGTTTGGAGTTCGTGGGCTGATCCGGTATATGCTTTGCAATCCAGATACTGACGATATCTGGTTTGTTGAGGTAAAAGCGAAATTCCACCAACCAAAGGCGTCAATCAGGGAAGCCGGAAGACGCCAATAGATGCTATCGCTTGCTAACAGGACATCATCCGTCTTATTGACCAAGTTAGGATCAAAGACACTGCTAAGTGTCCAAATGTCCCCAGCAAGTTTGGCTATTGTGAAATTATAATTCTCATAATATATAGGATAGAAGTCCGCAAAAAACCAAGATGTCCAGTAGACCTGTTCTCCATGTGTAACAGAAAATGCGGAACCTTCAGGACCCGTTTGTGCTTCTGTTTGACCACTTCGTTGAATTTTCAAAGTAATGGTGTAATTGAAATCCACGTTTCGACTTAATGCAGCTGCAGTGGACCAGATTGCGGCGATATTGTGGTCAGCAGCATAAGGTCCCCACGATCCTGATAGACTAATCGTTCCTAGACCATAATTGGTGTCAGTCCAGGAACTGGTACTATTCAAACGCAGTTGTATGCCATTACTAATTGGACTCGGTTTTCCTCTCACCACGAGTTTGACATTATCGAATTCCATATAGAAGGCGTTGTTAATCCTCCAATCGAAGTCCACCGTCATTCCAATTGTAACATTGATTGTGTCAGATGTCCAGTCATCGAGTTCATCGACTGATAGAGAAAATTCGATTGGATGGAATCCCCACCCACCTCGATAGGCATTAAGGGCGTAACGATGGCAGACAAAAACACGTTCAGCACCACCAACTTCTGCGTAAACAGCCATTTCGTCATCGTCGTCTCTTCCGTGGATACCATCATCATAGAATTGAACATCAAAGGATAGTGTAGCACTTGTGGCGTCTATTCGGTTGAGGTCGATAACTTGTGTCCAACCGACATATTCAATGTAGGTTGCATTAGATACCCAATCATAATATGGGTTCGTGCAGTTCGCTAAAACAGCCACTCCATCGCCAGTTTCTCCCCACGATGCTCCATAGTACCAATCAATACCCGCCAGACCATAGCCAGACATTCCGCGTTTACTTTCAACCCAATAGGTTGGTGAAGTTGTTCCACTTTCAAAATTCCCGTTTCGAGTATTACCTTCAATATGTGAAATGTTATCAAACAGGTTGAACACATTCGCAGTCAGTTCGTATCCCGTCCAACCTTGTGGAAGCTGAATTTGTCCCAAACGTGTTTCACCAAAATCAAGATCCGAAACAAAGAGCGTACTAGTAGTTCCGGATGAATATTCTTGCGTTGTGAGAACTTGTCCTAATCCTTCATACAGATATTCAGTCCCATCCCAACTTGGACCTTCAGGTGGTGGTGTTAACGGAGATGAGGGTAAATTTGTATTTGGATTATCGTTTCCGCTAGCCTTGATATTGGGAGCTGTTCCAATTATCGGAGTAATAAGGCTGAGCGTTGAAAATAGAAAGAGCGTGAGAAATGTCAAACAGACTAGAGTTCGACGATTCATACATATCGACCTCGAGGACACGGTTCAAGCACGTAAATATGATCTAAGGGCAGTACGTGGCTTTTGTGCATTGATCACATGCCACCCTTCACCCAAAGGTTCCTCTGGAAATGGTGCTAAACCGCTACAGAAACGCCTCAGTGGCGCTTTAAAAACATTTAGCTGTAGCATTATCTATACAATAAGGCAAATAAAGAACCGCAACGCTCTACCGGCTCACAGGATGCTACGTTCTACTCTTCGGTCGTTTGCCGTAAGGATCGGTAAGTGGCTTCCCGTTCTTCTTTGGTCAAATGTTTAAGGTGGTCAACCAAAGACACCTTGTCCTCTTTGGTCAGCCCAGGAATCTTGTCCAGTTCGCGGCGAATCTCTTCCACTACTTCAGGTCGTTCGGAGGGTATTGGCTGCAAATCCGGCGGCAGCACAGTGGGCGCCGTCCGGTCTTCGGTAAACACCTTCGAGTCTGGGGGCTCAACCGGCTCCACGTCCTCTAAGGGCGGAAGGTCTGGTTTAGGCGGCTTCGGTGCTTTTTTCGGTGGTACCTCCTTTCGTGGAGTGAGCTTCTTCGGTGGCGGCACTTTCTCCGGTGGGGGCAACTTCGGTGGTGGTGCTTCTTTCGGTGGTGCCGCAGCGGGCTCCCGTTTGGTGAGGAAGTCCATCCGCTTTTCACCCATCTGCCGTTTCAAGTCATCCAGGAACCACACCTGGTCCTTCATGGGAATCTTCCGCATCTCCGCTGCTAGGACCGCTTTTTCTTCAGGTCCTAGT
This sequence comes from archaeon, assembly GCA_016550425.1. The sequence continues at coordinate 8,123 of JABXGS010000130.1, read as the reverse complement.
CCAGGAATCTTGTCCAGCTCCGAGATAATATCTTCTTGAGTTGCGGTGACTTCCTCAGTTATCGTGACAACCGGCACCATCGCAGGCGTCATGGTCACCCCAATGGTCGACATCGCTGAATCAACCTTGCTCTCCAGAACTGCATCTCGTACATGGAACCGTTTCCTATCCTTCCGTCCAAGCGAATAGGTTTGATCCTTCTCAATGGACTTAGCAAATTTCCGAAGCCTGCGCACTTCCCAGGGAATCGATAATACGCGAGCCCAGAGGGTCCAGAGAATCAAGACAAAGGTGAGGAAAATGGCTGCCCCAATTCCACTGATGATAAGCATGTTGGTTAACTCAGTGAATTGAAGTGAGAAGAATTGTGCTAATTCTGCATCGTCATAGTCAGTTTTTGTTACTGTAAAAGTAATTATTCCTTGGGCGGGCCACGAGCCAGAGACTTCGATTTCATAATAGCCAGGATTATTCTCATCCGGACCCAAATACCTTACAACAGAATTTTCGATGACGCCGTCGAGTTGAAAGTCTGCTCCGCTAATTGCGCATTGATGATATTGATCCCAATATACTACAGAGAGTATTATCGGTTCACCAACGTAATAGATGTCATTCAAAGGCAACTGGTTAGGATCTGCCCAACGCAAAGTTGTCGGTGTCTGAATGACATTCAATTGTAACGTGAATGACCGGCTCACGAAATACGATTCAATATCATAAAAGTTCACCGTCAGGGCACTCTGGTAGTATGCGTCAAGATTCACTTCTACAAACCACAATCCAGAGCTGTAATTTAGATCATATACACTAGCCGCACTAAACCGGGCGATAACGAAATCTGAAGGTGTGAGTACCATATCATTCTTGTCAAGAAATTGAAAAACTAGGAATAGAGTGTCATATCTCGGAATCTCCCACAATGCATCATCGGGATTCAAGGAGACATTTTTGAACTCGCCATCGATTATTCTCCATGTCCAACCATCAATGAATTGAAGGGTTGTGTTACGTGAATTTAGTTTAAATGTTAGAAGGTGTTCGATTCGAGCGTATTTTTGTTGAATTTCATGGATTATTTTGAAGGCATAAGAACCGGGACGATCGTCAGCTGTGAAGTTCACGGTATACCAACCACGACCATGTGTGGCATTGTAAGTTAACGTGTATTCATGGAGTCCCCATGTGCAATTCATTGTAGCTCCTAATATTCCTGAACCGTTCAAACTGTCCTGCAAGAAGATATCAAAAGTTACTATATCGCCATAATCTGTTTCAATAGTGTTAGTGGTTGTATTTACGAAATCCGAATCAAATGTTATAATTACAAGAGGTTTGTGAATGAGATTGATAATAATCAACTGATTGCCTTGTTCATAATTTGCTGAAATTGCTGTAACAAGAATTTGATAAGGCCGAACCTCCCAATCTGCCGTTTCAAGCGAAACGATATAATAAGGGTCAACCCAACTGAAGTTAGCAATTCTTGTGCCACCTTCAATTGCATAGACATCTGCACCAGGAATGGGAACACCACTTGAAGTAAAGCTGATGTTGAGTTGGATATTTGATTCTACAGTTTTTGTAATCTCAGCATAACTTCCGGGTGGAACATTCATCTCTGTAGCTACTTGATTGATGGTCAAAGTGTATACAAGGATTGGCTGAGTGTAGTTGAGTCCCCATTCGACTCTAAGAATCAATTGCCAGGTTCCTGCACCTGCATCAATCGAATGGAGTGTTGTATTGTAATGCCCGTCGCCGATTTGGTTTAGCAATCCTAAAGATCCTTCCCAATTGAATGTGATATTTGCCCATCGGATTGGCTCTCCACCAGGAAGAGCACTTTCCAAATAAACAATAATCTCTATGTCATCGAGATAATTGCATTCCCACACCAAACCTACAGGTTGTATTCTGTTCAAGTTCAAGGGGTGTGATTTGACTTGGACAGATATCGCTCGGCTTGCTTCAATGTAGTTTGGTCTATTTGCTGTTAAAGTGAAGGTGAATTGACCGGCAGGTGCTGATGAGGTATTGATAAGTAGGATCATGCTTCCTAGTTTGCCAGTACTGTTAGTATATTCCAAGTTCGGATTCAGATCCCAGATGACACCGGTTACATTTTCATCGTTGTAGGTGTCTACATACCAGACTGTGATATTGAGTAATTCACCATAGTAGAGATCTTCATTTTGCTCCCATTCTAAGAAAGTAATGATTTCCTGCACTTGTCCCGCCACGAAAAGTGTCGTGGATTCAAAGAAATCCTCGTTACCGGGTTCAAGCTCGGGAGGCCATGTGAAATTGATGGCGAAAACATATGACCCAAACCCAGGAAGCTTTGAGCCGTTAATAAGAATTCGGTAAATACCACCGGCTCCTTTATCATCAAGTGTTACTTGGTCAATCCACCAAAACGTATCATCCCATCCAGGAATGTCATCTTCAACAGGTAAGACGCTGATTCCAACATTTCCTGTGTTATTATTAATTGGTTGGCCTTCGGCAGTTTCGTAATGTAATGTTAGATTCAGGCTTTCTCCAAAGGGCACTCCTTGAACTGCGTCCGCGAATCCTACAGTTGGAGTTCCTGCTACGCGGACTGTGAATGTGGCTGAAGCATTGGCATAAAAGGGAGCATTACCGACCCATGTCACGTTGATATTAAAATCGTAGTAGACATCGACTTTGCCCATATCGCTAGCCAGAATGCGTATCGTAAAGACATAGTTGGGGTTCGAATAATCCGCGGCAACCCAATATTGGGTATCGAGCAATGTACCATCTGAAGCATTAATCACATAGATGCGAACATCACTACCCCACGTGGTATTATCAATTTTCAATCCCGAAAGAATGTCAAAATAGTTTACATGGATGGTAATGTTGTTCGCATAGCCTGTATCTGGTGGAAGTGTGATGCGGGCTTGTGTAGCTCTTTCTGTAGTCGTTAAGCTTGCAAGTACCCATTGAGGTTTATAGGTGGGTATGGGATCGAGCCAATCAATGGTGATGTTAACCTGCCAAATGCCTGGGCCCGGGGTGAAGCTGGAGTTGATATAGATATAGTAGATGCCATTGCCAGCATCAAATACACTGTATTCTCCGGGATTTAATGTCCACGGGCCAATAGCGGCTACGGTGATGTCGGTTGCCCCTGCAATCCCTAACCCATTTTGTGAGCTGAGGTCGTCGCGAACCCGATAAATGACGGTCATGGTGAAGTTAGTGTTGTAGGCTGCTGCTTCGACGGGAGGTTTCTCAACTTCCGTGTAGACAGTTCGAACATTAAAGCCCATACTGGGGATGTTCGCGAGTCGATATTGCGGAGGCAGAGAGGCATTAATGGCGATATGGTAAGCACGAATGGTTGGAAGGACGGATTGATCGATTTCGATGATATAGGCGCCTCCGCCTATAGAGTGAATCTGATAGCTGCTACCGAGGGTGAAATCTAGTCCCTTAACGGTGATGGTTGCGCCAAGGATGGGGCCTTCGTGGTAGATGCTTTGGACATCGAAGACAATGTAGTTGACGGTGATGTTGACATCATCGCCGAAGGGTTGGCTTGGTACTTGCGAATAGGCGAGGGTGGTAAAGAGTTGCCGGACATCTAGTGGCACATTATCCAATGCTGCTCCATAATAGTTAGCTCCGGCTGCAATTTGAATATCAAGATAGTAGATTTGCACTTGATCGATGAACGCAGCATTGATTGTGATGATATATGTTCCTGGGGTTCCACTGGGTGCAGAATTGAATTGAATGCCTTCGGTCCACCCCGATATGGTGATTGTTGCTCCAGTGATTGCTTCGGTATCATGGGTGCTTCCTTCGTCTTGCACATGATAATGGACAAGAAGGGTTCCGTCATTTCCCCATGGAATCGGGGTCGCTGGCGTGAAGAGAAAAGAAGTTGCCAATGCTCGAATAGTGGCTGAAGTCTGAATTGTGCCATCATTATACTCTGCTGTTGTTTTCGAAGTAATAATAATCGCATGTGATCCAAGCGACCATGAAGCGGCTGGAAGAAGAACACTATAAACACCAGTCGTGATGTTGGTTACGAAAAGTGTCCAGTTGGTCCAATCGTAGATCCACCTGCTCCCTCCTGCTAAGATTGTAATACGCTCTATGCTTCCATCAAGCGGGCTGTTCAGGTCACTATCATTAACACGCATGGTGAACCGAGTGTTATTATTCCAGGGGATTTGGGGGATGGGGTCAATATCAATTCGAATATTGTGTCGGCGAATTTGAATGGTGACTAATCCCCATTGAATATCGTATCGTTCCGTATCAAGGGGATAGACCGTGACATTGAGCGTGTGGAGGAGCGTTGGCCATCCCTGCGCGGATAAAAGGAAGCTCAATGAATAGTTTACAGCGGTTGGGCTTGGATAGCCAAGGCTGCCGGTGGTGGTCACATAGTCAAGGTAACTTTCGGGTATATCTCCACCCGTGTCGACATCTTCCCAGAATACTGTGATGTTTACATCTCCACCTTCTGGGATGGTGCTGGGTGGGTTGATGACGACATTCACGCGGTGACGTCGAATCGTGATTTGGGTTGTCGCCCAGGCATCACCATATTTTCTGCCTACTGACTCTGCGTACACTGTGACATTGATGGGATGGGTACCAAAGTTCCAAGGTGGCATCAAGGTCGTGTCTAGATTGAAGGCAAGTTGGGTAAACCATTCCAGTTGTGAACCGGAGGTTCGGTTATACACGTAGGTCCTGTAAAGGTTGGAGGGGTCGATAGGGCTATTTCCTAAGTCGAGATCACGCCATTCCACAACGATGGGGGTGACGGTGCCCCAAGGTGTGGGGCTGGGTGGTTGTACGATGACGTTGGTGTAGTGGATGCGGATGGTAATGGGAATCTGTGCGGAGGCATGTTGGTAGAGGGCACTGGACGAATAGAAGTTAACTGTGACGTAGTAGGTGTTGGGGGATTGCCAGACGGTATCATCGGTGGTGTCAAGGTCAAAGGTGAAAGTATAAAAGGTCTGGTCGATGGCATCGGGGCAGTCGGTAATGGTAATATTATCTAAGTTCGAGGAGACATAGACACCATCATCGAGGTCCCACCATTTGACAATGAGGTGGGTGGAGAGTCCCCAGGCAGTGGCGCTGGGTGGGGTAATATCAAGTCGCATGGCATGGGAGCGAATGGTCACGGTAACGGGTCCACTAGAATTGTAATAGTTTGTATTGCCAAAAACCCAAACAGTGAGGGCATAACTACCAACGCTCCAGGTGTTTGTGGGAAGCGTGAAGATCAGGGCCGTATCCATATACGGGAGTCCAGGACCGGAACCGGCCACAGTTACGTTGTTGAGATTGATTTCAGCAATGAGGGCATCGATGTCTACATCGCGCCAGTATACGACAAGTTGGGTGTCATCGCCCCAAGGTTCAGCGGCAGGGGGGTCAACGGTGACACTCACATAGTGTGCCCGAATCGTGATGGTGACCTGATAGGTGCCGATTTCATATTCTTGTTCGGGTATCACCAGTGGGTTGACAGTGACAGTAACAGTGTAGGAGCCTACATTCCATGTGAGGGTGTCAAGAGTAAAACTTAGTCCACTGAAGTCTTGATCACCGGTTGGACCACCCGTGATGGTCACGTTCTTAAGATTACTAGAATCGATGGTCATGCCAGTATCTAAGTCCTTCCACGTAATCGTCATCGGCGTATTAGCACCCCAAGGGGTGGGTGGTGGCGTTGGTACCACTATTTCGACACGATGGACGCGAATTCCAACGGTGACGCTGCCAACGGCATCACTGTAATATCGGGTGTTCGTAGCGTATATCGTGACTGTGAGAGTTTCGCCCATGCTAATTGGCCAAGTGCTAGTAATGAGAGTAGGTGTCAGAGTCAGAAATGATTGGTCACCACCTATTGGACAATTTGAGATGATGACTTGGGATAGGTTGTTGAGGGGGACTGCTGCTCCCGTGTCGAGATCGGTCCAAAGTATTACGAGATTTGTATCGAAGCCCCACGGGGTAGGGGCAGGAGTTTCAACGACGACGGCGGTGTAGTGGATTCGGATGGATACGGTGAGGTTTGAGCTGCTTTGATAATACCACCCTTGCCCGAGGTCTGGCTGTATGGTGACGGTGAGAATATGGTTGCCAACAACCCAGCCATTGGTATCAATGGTGAAGCTTAAGGCGAAGAAAGTCTGGTCGCCACCAAATGGACAATTCGTAACCACCACTTGGGAGAGATTACCTGTTGGGACATTTGTGCTTCCTAGATCTAAGTCGACCCAACTAAGCACAATAGGTGTATCGAAGCCAAATGGGGTCTGACCAGGAGGAGAGACGATGGTTTGGGTTTGGTGGGGGCTAATGGTAACAATTACTGGACCATTTCCTGGATTGTAGGAGGCATTGCCATACACCCAGACTACGAGGTTATGTCCGCCAACTGTCCAGCCGGAGGTGCTTAAGGTGAATGCAAGTTGAGAGACCGAATAGGGAAGGTTTGGTTCGGTTCCAGTGACTGTCACGTTGTCAAGGGCACTAAGATCAATTAATGTGTCCGTATCTACATCCCGCCAAATGACGGTTAATTGTGTATTTTTGCCCCAAGGTGTGGGGGTGGGAGGGCTTACAGTGACGCTGACATAATGGGCTCGAATTGTAATAGTCAACTGGTAGTTGGCTGTTTCATATTCTGTAAAGGGTGTGGTGATTGGATAGACGGTAATATTGAGAGTATATTGACCGATACTCCAAGTGTTCGTAATTAGAGTGAAGGTGAGGCTGGTGAAGGTTTGGTCGCCACCCACGGGACAATCTGATACCACAATGGTATCGAGGTTTGCTCCGTCAATCGTAGTCCCAGTGTCTAGGTCCTTCCAGGTGACACTCATGTCAATGATATTGGACCCCCAGGCTGTCGGGGCAGGGGTGGGGACGACGACTTCGACGCGATGGATTCGAATGACGACGGTGACGCTTCCCCAGGCGTCGCTATAGGTGCGAGGTCCAGTTGTGGCGTATACGGTGACATTCAGAGTATAACCACTGCTAATATCCCAGCCTGCGGTATCGAGGGTGAAGGTGAGGCTGGTGAAGGTTTGGTCGATGAAATCGGGGCAGTCCGATACGACAACTTGGTATAGTTGTGCACCGGGGACATCGATACTCGAGTCGAGATCTGTCCAAATGACAGTGATTTGGGTATTAAAGCCCCAAGGTCTGGGATTTGGAGGTTGTACTATGACTCCTGTGTAGTGGATGCGAATTATTACTGTTGTATTGGAGCTACTGCCAAGATATTGACTTGAGGATGAAAACGTTGTGACTGTAATTACGTATTCACCAATATTCCATGTGTCGGTATCGAGGGTGAAGGTGAGGCTCGTAAAAATCTGATTACCACCCACAGGACAATTGGACACTACAATTTGCAGAAGATTACCGCCAGGTACGTTGGCACTTCCCTGATCAAGGTCCAACCAAGTTACCGCCATTGGTGCATCAAACCCGAAGGGCGTTTGCTGAGGTGGCGTGACTACAGTTTGGGTTTGATGACCACGAATGGTCACCGTGACTTGTCCACTATTTAGTACGTAATCGGTGGTTCCATAGACCCAGACCGTTAACAGATGACTACCCACACTCCAGCCATTAGTGGTCAAGGTGAAGCTGAGAGAACTAAAACTCTGATCACCACCCACGGGACAGTTGGTGACCGTGACATTATCGAGATTGACTTCGGCAATTATGGAGTCAGTGTCTACATCACGCCAAGTAATTGCCAAGTCTGTATCATAACCCCATGGGGTTTGAGCTGGAGGATCAACAGTGACACTCACGTAATGGGCCCGGATAGTCACTGTTACCAAATAGTTTGTTATTCTATAGAGCTGTGGGCTCATTTCGGGAAATACGGTCACATTTAACGTGTAACTCCCTTGGCTCCAAGTGCTAGTGATGAGGGTAAAAGTAAGGCTTGTAAAAGTTTGGTCGCCACCGACAGGACAATCGCTAATGGTAATGTTATCCAAGTTAACACCAGCGATAGTGGTACCGGTGTCTAGATCTTTCCAGGTGACTGTCATATCCTCAATGTCGAAGCCCCAGGGAGTGGG
>JABXGS010000019.1 GCA_016550425.1 archaeon | reverse complement strand
TATCGCTGATGCCGGTTACAAAGTCTATCTCGTTGAACGCTCCCCAACAGTTGGCGGCATTATGGCACTTTTAGACAAAACCTTTCCAACACTTGATTGTTCCATCTGTATCCTCGGACCAAAGATGGCCGAAGTCGCTCGACATCCGAACATCGAACTAATCACAAATGCTGAAGTTACTAAGGTTGAAGGATTTGTAGGCAATTTTAAAGTGCAAGTTACTCAACGACCGCGCTATGTCGACATCGACAAGTGCAACAGTTGTGGAGATTGCCAGAAAGTATGCCCGGTCTTAGTTCCAAATAATTTTGATGCTAATCTTGGCTGGCGACACGCCATCTATATACCATATCCTCAAGCAGTTCCCGCTGCATATCTGATTGATCCTGACCACTGTTTAGGTCTTACTCCCAAAGAATGTATGATGTGTTACGAGGCGTGTAATAAAGCAGGTCAAGAAGCCATTATACCTGATGATGCTGAAAAAATCCATGAATTCGACATCGGCGCTATCATTGTTGCAACCGGCTATGAGCCTTATGATCCCACACCAATCACAGAATACGGTTATGGGGTCTACCCCAACGTGATTACTGCTATGGAATTGGAACGCCTCATCAACGCTGCGGGTCCCACCGAAGGAAAAGTCATTCGTCCCTCCGATCAAACCAAACCCCACAGATTCGCCTTCATCCAATGCGTTGGCAGCCGTGACGAACGCAGCAATATTTACTGCTCCGGCTTCTGTTGTATGTACACAATCAAAAACGCGCTTCTTATCCATGAAAAATATCCCGATGCTGAAATCACAATTTATTACATGGATATCCGAACCAACTTCAAAGACTATGAAGAATTCTACCAACGTGCCCGACGCGCAGGCATCCGTTTCCAACAAGGTCGCCCCGCTAGCATAACCGAAGATCCTCAAACCCGTAACCTCTTCGTCCAAGCCGAAGACATGGCTTCTGGCAAATTCACTAAACGCGAATACGACATGGTCATCCTAAGTACAGCTGCTATTCCCAGCAAAGGCACCGAAGAACTTGCTCGCGTCCTCAATGTACCCCTCGGCCCTTCAGGCTTTTACATGGAAGCTCATCCCAAACTCAAACCTGTGGACGCCGCCACAGAAGGCGTATTCTTTTGTGGCTCCGCCCAAGGACCCAAGGACATCCCTGCAAGCGTTGCCCAAGGCAGTGCGGCCGCATCACGAGCCTTACGCATTATCACCCAAAATGAATGGGAAATCGAACCAATCGTCGCGGTCGTCAACCCTGAGCTCTGCCGTAGTGCCACTGGAAAATGTGGTATCTGCGTTTCCCGGTGTGCATATGGCGCCATCTCAGCAGAACCTGGTAAAGCTGCAGTTGTTACTCCCGCCAAATGTCACGGTTGTGGCACATGCGTTGCTGAGTGTCCAGCGGGTGCTATTGAGCAAATGCACTTTACAGATGCCCAGATCTTGGACCAGATTCGTGCTCTTCTCCGGGAGAATCCGGAAGACAAGATTTTCGCAATGTTATGTAATTGGTGTAGCTATGCAGGAGCTGATCTGGCTGGAATCAGCCGGTATGATTATCCCAGCAATGTTCGTGGGATTCGAGTGATGTGTTCTGGACGAATGTCTGATCAGTTCATCTTGGAAGCTTTTCGGTTAGGGGCCGGAATGGTGTTGATGTCAGGGTGTCGTCTAACGGAAACAGGGAGCGACTGTCATTATATCAGTGGGAACGTGTGGGCGGAGAAGCGGGCGAAGCGTATGTCCGCGTATCTTGAGCGAATTGGTATGGATCCACGGCGATTTCGTTTAGAATGGGTGTCCGCTGCTGAAGGTGATAAATGGGCAGCGGTTACAACTGAAATGGCTGAGCAGTTGAAGGAGATGGGACATGACTATATTGTTGAAGAGAATACTCGGTTACGTCCTGTGATTGAAGAGCGACTCGCGAAACTGATGAAGAAGGGAAAGCCAAAACCAAAGCCTAATTCAAAGGCACAGAAAGCAGCGAAGACAAAGACGGCAAAGGTGAAGGTGAAATGAACCTGGATGAACAACTCGAAGAAATTTCAGCGAAACTGGCGAAACGGGTTGATACTAAAAGTTGTTTTGCTTGTGGCACATGTGTTGCGGCGTGTCCTGTTTCGCGATTAACTGGTTCCGAGATTTATCATCCACGGCGGGTGGTCAAGGCAACCTTAGAAGGCGAAGCTGCTGCACTACTCGCAGAGCCTGCCTTATGGTTATGTACCAGCTGCCACGCATGTTTAGAGCATTGTCCCCAAAAAGTCCCAGTATCAGAATTGATTAGGGATCTTCAGAATTTAGCTAGTTCAATTGGAATCACACCTGATGATATTGTTGCCGAAGTCGAAAATATCATAGCGACTGGATGGGCGTTACCCCCTAGCGATCAAGCTAATAAGAAACGAGCGGAGCTGGGATTACCTCCCATTCCTTTGCATGATCGCGGTGGGAAAAACCTGCAAAAGATTGCTGAAGCTACTGAGCTCCTTGAACGCCTTGAAAAGGTGAAACAGCGAAAGTTGCAAGAAACCAAGGCAATTGTCTCTACTGAAGAAGGAGGGGAGGCTTGATGGGCGAAGATGAATGGGCTTTGTATATGGGTTGTGTGATTCCAAATCGTCTCCCTTACATGGAAGTGGCGATGCGGGCGACATTAATGTATTTTGAGATCAAAACCCAGGATATTGGGGGATTTAGTTGTTGCCCAAATCCCCTTACTTTACCCCACATTGATCACCACGCGGCCTTAGCTATTTCCGCCCGAAACCTTGCGGTAGCAGAGAAAGCAGGATTGAATATTCTCACACCCTGTAACGGCTGCTTTGAAATGTTAAAAGGTGCAGCAGTCTCTCTTGACGATAATAAGGTGCTTCGTGACGAAATCAATACCATTCTTGCTAAAACTGGTCATGAGTACAAAGGACCGGTCAAAGTTAAGCATTTCATCCAACTCCTCTTCGAAGATATCGGCTTGGGAACAATTGCTGAATCCGTTGTTCATCCCCTCACCCACCTGACGGCTGCTGTCCATGTCGGCTGTCACATTCTCCGACCTAGTAATTTACTCAACGTTGATGATGCTCAACGACCGACGATTCTTCATCAACTCGTCCGTGCGTTAGGAGCTAAAACGGTGACTTTTCCTGATGAAATGGACTGCTGTGGATACGGTACTCGTCCTGCAGATCGTGACCTTTCCCTAAAAATGACTGGCATAAAGCTTGAAAACATGAAACGCGCTGGAGCGGAAGCTTTAGTACTGATTTGTCCGGCATGCACTCTTCAATTTGATTTAATGCAACGTCTTGCACTACGGGATTCTGAGGACAAAACACCTCTCCCTGTTTTCTATTATCCTGAGCTCCTCAACCTTGCTGTCGGCACTCCACCACAGAAGTTAGGATTTGCTCAACATCGAGTAAAGGTCGATCCTGTGCTTGCTAAGATACTTTAACATTCATTATAGACTTTCTTAGATTCATCGACTCTAACTAAATAAGTGAGGTTTTAAGTACCCCGTCCATTGAAGGAACAACACTAGGAGGATTACCCTGTGTCTCAACATGACCTCATAATTGTTGGTGCTGGACCTGCAGGTGCTCATCTTGCAAAAAGAGCTTCCCAACTTGGATTAGATGTCTTGGTTTTAGAACGTCTCCCACGCGAACGAGTAGGCGATAAAGTCTGCGGTGAAGGCATCGCCCTCCATCACCTCAAAAACACTGACATTCCATATCCTACCGGGAAAGAACTCGGAAATACGATCAATGGTATCGACATCTATCCTCCTAACATGAAAAATTACGTAACGATCAGCCAACGTGTTGAAGGAGAACCCTGCGATGGCTGGACAATCGACCGCATCTATTTTGGACAAAGGCTCCTTGGCTACGCCGAAAAGGCTGGAGCTATAATTACAGATAACGCCCATGTACTTGAACCACTCTTCGACAATAATACAGTCATTGGAGTCAAGTACAAAGAGACCCAGACTAAACGCACCAAAGAAGCACACGGAAAAGTAACTGTTGATGCAAGTGGAATGTCTGCAACTCTTCGGCGGAAAATAAAAAATCCCCTCATCGAATCAACTATTGCACTTCGAGACCAAGCTGTCTGTTACCGGGAAATTCTCGAGCTCCAAGAACCCTTCGAACCCGCCGATCGTTGTTGGATTATCATGAACGATCGCTACAGTCCAGGTGGCTATATTTGGATTTTCCCGCGTGGAGGAAAACTCGCAAACGTCGGCTTAGGAACTCAAGGGGGTAAAGGACATCGTCCAAAAGCACTCTATACAAAATTCCTTTCCACTAATCCCATTTTCAAAGATGCTAAACTCATTCATGGGGGAGGTGGAACGGCACCAATCCGAAGACCCCTTTGGAGCTACGTCGCTGATGGAATTGCGTTTATTGGTGATAGCGGTTGTCACGTCAACCCAATCCATGGTGGGGGAATTGGATCTGCTATTGAAGCAGGACATGTCTTGGCTCCCGTTATTAAACATGCAATTGAGGCGAATGATGTGTCAACATCAGGGCTTTGGTCATTTAATGTTGAATATAATCGGAATCACTATGGACAAAAAATCGCTTCATTAGATTTGATGCGACACCTTCTCCAAGAGGTTGGGAACGAGGAATTTAATTATGTGATAAATAATCGCATTCTAACTACCGAGGATCTTCTACGTGCTAACGCTGGAATAGGGCTTCAGTTATCTGCTTTTGATAAAGCTGGAAGACTCTTACGCGGGTTGCGAAAACTTGGACTACTCCGTCGTATCCAAAAAGTGTCTCAGGGAATGAGCGAGATGCTTTCGCTTTACCAGAATTTTCCTGAAGCTCCTGACACCTTCGAGCCTTGGAAGGACCGAGTAGTTCGTGTCTACCACGACTTGGGCTATCAAACTTAACTATATTTGGAACAAGTATAAACTTCAGGGTTACATTAGATGATGTTGATCTATTTGGATATGTGGAAAAAATGGAATCCCTCAATAGCATCGATGCTCACACTCGTTATGTTACACGAGTATTATTTTCTCCTGATAAGACAGCATTACTTTCAGCAGGGATGGATAACCTCGTTCATGCCTGGGCATTACAGGACTGGACCTTGAAACACACGTTCTTTGGTCATACTAATAGCGTGAATGCTCTCTGCATGACTCACAATAGCGAGTTTGTGGTCACAGGTTCAACGGATACAACAGTGAAAGTCTGGCACTATCCCTCTGGTGAAGTTGAGTACACCCTAAGTGGGCATCGCAAGACAGTATCGACTGTGGCGGTTTCCTCATCAAATAAATTCATCGCGTCGGGCTCTTATGATGGTCATGTGAAAATTTGGGATATCGCAAGTGGTGACGAAATTTTGACTCTGACCAATATAGGACGAAATATCAGTTCGGTTCATTTTTCTCCTGATGACAAATACCTGGCTGCGGGGGGACTGGGAGACGATATTTATTTGTGGGCTTTTCCGTCTGGTGACCTTGTGAAAGAGATTAAAGGCCATGAAACAGCTGTGAACGCTATTCAATTTTCTCCTGACGGGCAACTGCTTGGTTCTCTCGGATACGAAGAAACCCTCATTATTTGGGACACAAAAAATTGGGAACCTATCCATTCCATCAACCTTGAATCCCGTGCTATGGATCTAACATTTACAACGGATAGTAAGAAAGTGGTTGCTGCTATCGATTATGGCGTCCGTATGTGGAATTTACGGACGGGTGACCTTGATAAGCAATTCGAGCTACCTGTCAAAGGTGTCTATTCGGTTGCCGTTTCACCCACTCGACGCTGGCTAGCTGTTGGTTCTTCTGATGGCAAAGTTCGAATATGGGAAATACGAAAGACCTCGAAAAAAATCCAATAACGAAACGTTCGTTTAATGAAGATGAAATGATGGAGGCCTCACCTTCCTGGCTCGACACCGGAGGGGTCATCGGTGCTCCCCTGATGCTTCCCAGGCATCTGCTGCGTTA
>JABXGS010000129.1 GCA_016550425.1 archaeon | reverse complement strand
TTATCAAATCTTGAAAATCGACTTCATTTTGTAGCCATAGAACTAACAAAAGAACGTCCTACAGTGTTTCTTTCTGAAATTGTAAACGCATATCTAAAAACTGTGCAAAACAATCCAGTCGAACTCTTAAACGCGATTTTCAAACTTCGTGAAAAGAAGTTGCTCATTCCGATCGAAGCCTACTTTGAGATAAATCTTCAAAATCATCAATAAGTTAGAGCTACTAATTCGAAAGACTGCTTTATTTTCTGGATGGTGCCGAACACTTATTTGAGGAACTCAATTCTGCACTTTTAGTGTAAACTACTCAGAAAAACGTGTTGTGAACAGATATGTCAGAAGATACGGAAGGTAGTTTCTCTCGCCGTTATCTGGTAGTACTTGGTGCTTTGATAATTCAAGTGTGCCTCGGTTCAATTTACGCTTGGTCAATCTTCCAAACCGCACTGCGAGGAGGTATCTATAACTGGCCATCACTTTGGACCCAATTACCCTTTGCAGCTGGATTAGCATCCTTCGCACTTTTCATGATTTTTGCGGGCCGCTGGCAAGACCGCATCGGCCCACGAAAAGTGGCTACAATCGGCGGTATCCTACTTGGACTTGGCTATCTACTTGCCGGGCTCGTGGATATCGTCAGTCAAGGTAATTCCCTGATTGGCACGTTTTGGTTAGTTCTAACATATGGAATTATTGCTGGTGCTGGTATCGGATTTGCTTATGTCTGCCCCATAGCAGCGTTAGTCAAATGGTTCCCTGACAAAAAGGGGCTCATCACAGGTATAGCTGTTGCTGGATTTGGAGCAGGTGCCCTTGTCATGGGGTATGTTGAAACTTGGCTTCTCCTCTTACCAAATATCTTTCCATTTGTGGGAGGTGCATTCCTTGCCCTTGGCATCCTATATATCGTTCTCGTCGTATTTGGTTCCCAACTGTTAACCAATCCCCCAGCTGGTTGGACACCGTCAGGATATATTCCCCAAGAGAAAACAGCTGAAGCAGTAGGGAAGAATTACGTTCCTCGCGAAATCGTTGTCAACGTTGTGTTCTGGTTACTTTGGTTCATGTTTCTCTTTGCAGCAACTGCAGGTCTCATGACCCTTGGTAATGTTAAATCCGCTGCAGCAGCAATCGACCCGCTCACTGCCAGTCTTCCGGAATGGCCTTTCATCGCCACAATCATTGTCGGAGTTATGTCTATTTTCAACGCCTTAGGACGAATCGTATGGGGCGCTGTCTCTGATCGAATCGGTCGCGTCACAACCATGGTGCTGATGTTCACCCTCTTAACAATTGGCATGTTCACCTTCGCCTTCCTCAGCACGACCAACGCAACCTGGATTGTGGTCATGACCGTTGCATCACTTGTGGGATTCTGTTTTGGCGGAAATTTCGCCCTCTTCCCCTCATCCACAGCTGACTACTACGGAACAAAGAATGTCGGATCGAATTATGGCGTCCTCTTCACCGCTTACGGAGTTGCCGGCATCATAGGAGCTCTCGCAGCTGGGTTAATTGTGGACTTCACTGGAAGCTACATGTTTGCCTTTGTCATCACAGGTGTATTGGCAATTATTGCAGTGATTCTAGCGATACTGTTGTACCGAATCCGAAACCCTCAGAAAAAATAATTGAACCAATTCATGAGGTGCGATTTTCACCTCATGGTTTCCTTTTATTTGCACTTCTCTACCACACTTAGATAAAGGACGCCTTTGTCTTGTCATCAAGGTGTAACATTTGGTTTACTTCATCATCGAAAAATGCTGCCACTTGAAAGCTTCCTAGCCCAATCCTAGTCCATCAGTTTTATCAGGAGAAGGCATCACAATCTTGTACGCCTTATCATAGTTCTTGTAAGCAAGAGAGCGCTGATACAGATCCAGCGTTCCTCAAGGCATTTTTGCTCTATCATATTTAGTATCTAGGTGAAATTCGTCTCCGAGATTTTCAGGCATTTTACAACCTTTATTGGGCCTTCAAGAATTTCAATGCCTTTATCGCCCAATCTGGATCTTTACGCAAAGACCGACCGATAGCAATGAAATCAACACGTCCCTCCCGAATCGCTTGATCAGCAAACTGGGGCGTTTTCACCCCTCCTACGCCAATCACTGGAACATCAACATGAGCCTTAATAGCTTCTGCTTGAGGAACAAAGAAGCCTTCTCCTACTGCGAGTTCAGCTGGTGCCCCTCCACACAATCCCCCAGAAATATCCAAAATATCCACTCCTGCGTTTACAAGGGCTTTCCCGAAATATTGAGAATCATCGATTTGGGTTCCCATCAACGCTAAATCAACTGAACCCAAGCGATATAATAGTAGGCGAGTTCCAATTTTCTTCTTTACCTCACGTACCACTTCCAATGGTAACCGGATGCGATTATCCAAACTCCCTCCATAC
Source organism: archaeon (assembly GCA_016550425.1). The sequence goes on along the minus strand of JABXGS010000129.1, from coordinate 28,619 downwards.
TCATCGTTACGTTGGTTAGTTATGGGAGAATAAAACTGATTCAATAAGAAGCCATGAGCCCCATGAATTTCCACTCCATCAAACCCAGCATCTATAGCACGTTCGGCTGCTCGACCAAATGTATAGGGAAGCATTTGAACCTCCTCGGCACTTAGTTCACGAGCGCCTTCAAGAGGAGAGGCGGATACTGACCCAATTCCTAATCTTGATGGGGCTTTTGCGCCAGCATGATTCAACTGTAACACAATGCGGGTATTATAAGGCTGAATGCGTTTCACCAATTCCTTTAACCCCGGAACCAAATGATCATCATAAATCCCCAGTTGCCGTTTACTAAGCTGTCCATGGAGATTGACATAACTGTGTTCCACAATAATTAATCCAAGTGCTTCAGCCCGTTGTTCATAGAATTGTAAAAGCTTCGCAGTTACGCCTCCCTCAACAGTAGCGTGATCCCCTTGCATAGGTGGCATGACCAACCGGTTCTTGAAAAACAGCCCTTTCACTTTGATAGGATCTAAAACAGATGGCATCATCTTTACTCCTGCTCTGATAGCTCGAGTTGGTGAACTTGCACGATAAAAAGGAACCGGAATTGCTGGTCATCTCGCAATACCTATACACTTTTGTAACGGAACCTCTCGCCTACACTCTTATATTCAGCACGGGATGTGAAACCAATGACTGAATGTGAAACAAAAAGGAAACTCATTGTTGTTGAGAATTGCATCGAATGTCCCTACGTTCGCAATCAAGGCGAATCAGGGAGTGGAACGATGGCACTCTACTGTAATAATCCCAGTCTCGTAACAGGTGCTAAATTCATTATTAGCTTCGATGATCTAATCAAAGAAGGATTTACCATTCCCGATTGGTGCCCACTTGAAGATTATTCTGATTAATTCTAGTACGCCTAAGCCACGCCTATTAGTTTAAGAAAATTTATGATTTGCCGAATTCACACTCTGCATCCTGAGGGTAAAAAGGCGTTAATATTGAGAAAGTTAAATAGGACAAGTTGAAATAGGATATTCTGAAAGTGCTCAAGAAGGAAGACCAGCTGTTTTCTATGAATACACTGACCCTTGTGCATAAGGAATTGGAGGGGACGTTTGAGGGATCCATTTCCTGTTATTTCACGACAGTAAAGTTAGGTCTTGAAGCCCGAAAGTTAATAGAGCGAGTGTTTAACTCTAGTCCGTAGCAAATACTGATTCCTTGAAGTTATATTCCTCATCCAGGAGGTTGCAATCACTTGCCTTTAACCATTGATGGTAAGCCCTCAGAAGAAGAAATGAACATCGCAAAAAAGGGACTCGAAGACTACAATAAGGCCTTCCCAAGCGGTGGTTTAGATATTCCGACACCCGATATCAGTTTAATCCTGCGAAACGAAGAAGGAAAGATAATCGGTGGTGTGATTACCAGCATGTTAGTAGGAGTTATGCACCTAGAAATTTTATGGGTCGATAAAAAGTACCGACGACAAGGACTCGGAAGAGCACTCATTCTCGAAGCGGAAAAGATTGGCAAGAAAAAGGGGTATTCAACTTGCCAGACATGGACCTTTGATTTTCAGGCTCCCGAATTCTACCAAAGCATTGGATTCCAAGTACTCGGAATCTGTAATGTCTACACCGATGGAATCACGGAGTATGTTCTCATGAAACAGCTTGACTCAACGCCCTCAGATTCAGAACAAAGTTTGATTAAACAGGGATTTACATTAACCGAAGATTCATCAAAAGAAGCAATAAACACCGTTCAAGCAGGATTAACCGAATACGTTAACGAACATGTCGGAGATCTCCGCAAGCACCACCCCGAACTGGAAATCAAATTCGTCTTAAAAAACGAACAAAACGATGTCATAGGGGGGATTCTTGGAGAAACTACTCTTGGAGCAATGTATATTGCACGGATGTGGGTTCATGAAAACTACCGAAGTCAGGGACACGGAAAAAGGCTTTTGCTAGCTGCTGAGAAGAAAGCCCATGAAAATGGCTGCCAAGCTGCACTTCTGCCAGTCTATTCATTCCAATCACCTAAATTCTTTCAGAAACTCGACTATGAGATCTTTGGAGTCTCTGATGGCTATCCTCCTCCAATCAAGGAATATTATATGCAGAAGCGGTTCAGATTTTAATTTCCTACAAGATGAATTTATCTCAAAATAGGGAGCTGCTTCATTGCTGAAGCGAAATTCGTCCAAGATGCATTCTTTAAGCCTCCCTCGGGCTCTATCGTTAATAAACCGGAATACTTCCAGTCCTTTTGAATCAAAGCTAGAGCCTCAGACAAGGAAAAGGGAGCATGATGAATAATCCATTGTTCCTCTTCCAACCGACCACGTAAATGAATATTTACTATCTTCTGTTTTACTGTTTCGAATCGTTCGAGTTCATTATACATCCCAGCCCACCGAAGGTCAAGTGTAATCCATCCAAAGTCTTTTACAACATCAAAGGGACTTTTCTGCTCAAGATTGATTGGCACATTTTCAACAGCTGCCTTAATTCCTGGATACTCGCTAGCAATCGAATCCAAAGTTCGCATAAGTTGGGCTGGATCAAATTGCTTTCTCCAAGTGTCCCACAGGTGGAAGACACATACTTTTGCATCGACTTGGTTGGCTAGATACATGGAATCATGAATGAGCTGTTTTCCTCGCCGAATTTCACGTCGTTTCTCACTACATAAGCAAATACCTACATCGCGATTCGCATGAATAGAAAGAATTGGTAAGCCCGAACCATGTAAAATCTGAGCCAACTCATCAATAGTATATTTCTCACAGATTTCCCAGAACTTGGTACGGAAATTAAATTTTGCTTTATCCATGGGTGGTCCATATTTATCCCATTCTCCTAGGTTTTGAAACTCGAATCCATCAACCAGTTTCTCCTTTCGCATGCGCTGCATGACTTCTAGTATTGCATTTAATTCGTATCCTCTACGATCAATTAAGACCGCCAATGGTGGAGTGGTGATTGAAAGCCGACTCAAGTGACCATGCCTTCGAGGTTTTTAGAAGCGGTAGCTTGCTTTTGATGCTTATGCTTCAGTGATATCTCGAAATAAGCAAGCCTTAAGCAAGGCAACACCCAACAGTAACCAGGTTGTGAGATTTTGCCTTCCTTTGTAGATGATTTTGGTCCATTTCATGATAAAGCTTGGATTAATGCCTCCAGTTTTGGTGCAATGCCCCGAGTTGCATATGAAGCCGCTCAAGAAGTTATCAAATGGAACACAAGACCTTACAAGATTAGTGAAACCATATTCGCCGATACTCCGCAGAATCTTAAGGCAGTTCTTGGTCAGCTAATCAGCGCCCCAGCTGAAGAGATCATTTTAGGAAACAGCGCCTCATATGGTCTCCATCTCTGGGCCAATGGCATCCCATTACAAAAAGGAGATGAAGTGCTCCTTGTTAAGGGAGACTTTCCAGCCACGATTTTACCCTGGATCTACCTTAGGAAAAAAGGAATAACTGTAAGAGAAATTCAACCTGAGGAAGACGTTCTTCAACCTGACGACCTAAATAATGCTATCACCGATGCAACAAGAATTCTTTGTGTCACCTGGGTTGATTCATTTACTGGATACAAAATCAATGCAAAAGACATCGGTAAGCTTTGCAAGAAACACCACATAATGTACCTATTAAACGTCACACAAGGATTAGGTGGCATTCCATTCAAAGTGAAGGAAGTACTTGCTGATGGCCTTACGTGTACCGGATACAAATGGTTATGTGGACCGTATGCCACCGGTTTTGCTTGGATGAAGAGAGAGCATATTGACAATCTAGAGTACAATCAAGCCTACTGGATTCCTATGCAGGGAGACCGCGAGCTAAACAAAATCCGTGATTACCAAATACTCACAGGAATTGGAGCAGCCCAGTACGATGTTTTTGGAACTGCCAATCTCTTCAACTACATTCCTTGGACAGAATCCGTGAAACTGCTTCTTAGACATGGAATCCAAGCTATTGAAAAGCACAATTCCAACCTTGTTGACCAATTCATCAAAGGATTGGATCATTCAAAATATGACGTTAAAAGCCCGATAAGAGGCTCAAAACGCTCAGCAATTATCTTAGTCAGTTACAAAAAGCCAGAACGGAATAAGGCAATTTATGAACTCCTCAGGGAAGGAAAGGTCTTCATTTCATTTCGAGAAGGACTAATGCGCTTCTCACCCCACCTCTACAATACTCCTGAAGACATCGAAAAAGCTCTCAAAATCTTGAATAATCTCAACTCAGCAGTGTGAAAATTACTTATAAAGAAAAACCTGCCACACTAGATTTTTAGGAACCAACACTGCATAAGGGCGAGGGATTTGGCATGTTTAATGTTACATTAGTTCGATTCTCCGATATGAAGAATAAAGATATTGTTGACAGCAATGGTGAGACTATTGGACGCGTAATCGACTTCCACTTTGAACTCAAAGATGGCAAAGTCATCTTCAAAAGTATCGTAATGGGTGGCAGTCGCATCGAAGAATTCCTCGAACGAATCGGTGCAAAAGCAAACATCGATCCATTCTTCCCTCTTGAAGTGGTTGATCGCTACGAACCCGGGAAACTTCACCTGAAGATACCCTACGAGAAACTCAGTGAACCCGTGAAAATCGGTCAGAATGAGAAACTACTGTCACAGTTAGGAAAGTACTCTGTAGTTGATTGTGACGGAAACACCCTAGGGAAATTCCGTGATGTCATCTTCGACGAGAAGGCACGACCCTGGTTTGTCGTAGAAGGGGGTTTCTTCGAAGAAAACTTTGAAAAGTTAGGTATCCGGGCTGATATCGATCCACTAGTTCCCCCAGAATTCATTGACAAAATAACCGACAAGAAAATCATTCTCAAACATACCAAAATGACCTTAGTAACTACGGCAGAACGAGAATGGCAAGAACACAAACGCCAACTCACCCTTGAAGGGCAACCTACAACCTTTCATCAAAAATTTCTCTGGCTTCAACCGCAAACTACAGTCCGATAATAACTAGTTCATTACAACCTATAACTCAAAGCATTGTAATGTACTATAGAGCTAATTCATACTTTCTTGAAATTCAGTTGATAAACAAACCAATTCCCAAACTCAGAATGAAGACTGAATCCAGCTTCATCGGCCCATTGCTTTACAGTTTTTCTCCTTGGATAGTCAGGATCTGGGGCTAACTCGCTTAAAGAGAGAAGACCATCTGGTTTCAGTATTCGATGAATTTCTCTAAGTACTTTTACAGGCTGAGGGATTTCTGGTAGACAAGCAATGGCAATGACGCGATCGATGCTTTCATTCTTGAATGAGAAGGCATGGGCATTATCAATCTGAGGAAAGATGTTTAAAATGCCCTCTTGAGCGATGCGTTGTTTTAAGCCAGCGATAACCGCTTCAGAAATGTCAACAGCATACACCACGCCATCCGGCAACACTCGTTTAGCAAATTCAATGGTATAGCTTCCCTTTCCAGGACCAATCTCAACCACGGCCATTCCTGGTCTAAGATAGAGTTGGTCTGCTACGGTACTTGGTTTTTGAACGAACCGTCGACGCCATGGGTTGTCAATAAATCGTGTAAAATACGCCGGGATTGGAAATTTCCGATACCGGCGGACCACTCGAATAAGCAAACACGCAAAGAAGATAATGAGCAGAAAGCCAATCATCAGCCACTGCATGAAGATTAGCCACTGCACTCTATTTTACTCCTTCAATCATCATATAACCCAGCGTCGCGAACCATGTCTTTAATCATGGTGTAACCCATCCATGGAAACTTCGATTCCTGAAATCGCACCGAAACCACTGTTGATTTCACAAAATCGGCTTGTTTAAGGGTTTGTGCGATGTGGTTGGCTTCCTGCATATTTTGAACTACAAAACTCAAAAACACAATTGGTTCATCTGCACAAACATAAGGCAACCAAAATTGAATGGGAAACTTTTCCCGAACCCATTCAGCGACTTCAGTTACTGCCTTTTTCTTTTCATCAATGAGTGTGCGAATCATGACCTGATCATATCCTCCAGCACTAAGATTCCAGCGAACTGAAAACATGATTCCTTTATCCATGAGTTGCTGAATTGTACGCCCAACCCGACGTGCAGTTAAGCTTGTCTGACTCGCGATGTCACTAATTGACATCCGCGGGTCTTCGATTAAACTACGAAGAACCTTAAGTTCTGTTTTTGAAAACGAACCTCCTAACTCTTTTCCACGAATGGGGAACGCTTGGACCCCGCTATGGTCTTTCGGAATCAACAATGGAAACAATTCCGTTCGTGTTACATGATCTAGCGTTCGGACAAATCTGCCTAACTCAGCAAGACCCTGAGAACCAATATACTGCGCAAAGAAATTGTATGCGCCTCCCCCACCACTCGCGATGGAACCAACTACATGAACCATTGGAGTATTTCCTAGATTTTGTATGAACTCATCAGCGTTTTCATATCCATCAGTATACACTAGACCATACAATACCTCAGATTGCAAGTACTCCAGCGAAAGCATAACTGAGAATTTATAGATCACTCCCGTTTCGATGAGTTTGGCCACGCGCTTCTTTACGGCATTAGCAGATATCCCAAGTATTTGAGAAAGATTCTGATAGGAGACACGACAGTTCTCATGCAGCTCCCAGAGTATTTTCTTATCCATCGGATCCATTCTGTACACCCTAAATTGAGAGCATATTGAAGTTGCTTCTTACTTAAATGCTAGATGATTGATATCAAGCTAAACGAACCAAATCGATTCCGATATCTGCCTGGAGGTTTCAAATATTTATGTCTAAAAACAAAGAAGTAATGACCCAAGCTGAAATCGACCAGTTCCTGACCTGTGCACGTACTGGTCGCCTTGGAATTGCTATTAAAAATGAACCTTACGTTATACCTGTTGGTTATGTTTATCACAAGGGAAAAATCGCCATCCATTCTTGCACAGAAGGCAAAAAGATGGCCGCTTTAGCAGTAAATCCACGTGTCTGCTTCGAAGTTGATGAAACTCTATCCGATGCATCCATGTATAAGAGCGTCATCATCCAAGGGACCAGCGAGATCCTTGTAAAGGAACGAGAAATGATACCATACTTACAATTGTATATCAGCAAATATCGCGTTCCTGAGGGATTTGAAAGCTACATGAATAAACCCGGTAGAAATCGTGACGAGGAGCTGAAGTCAGTACGCATAATTTTAATTACCCCCGATGAAATTTCAGGAAAAAAGTTCATGCGTTCTATTTAATAAAAATCGAGATGAAAATTTTGGTAAAAACTGTATTGCTTTATATGGAGGATAGCTATCTTCGAGAAACTGCTACAAAAGTGCTCGAAGTAATTGACGGCAAAGTCGTTTTAGCGGAAACGATTTTTTATCCTGAAGGTGGTGGGCAACCATCTGATACAGGAACCCTTGATTCTCCAAAAGGCACAGCGACAGTCACTTTCGTTGAGAAACAAGGAAACCGAATACTTCATCATCTGGAGGGTCCTATTCCTGAGCTTCAAGATGAAGTGTTTCTTCGCCTTGATTGGGATCGACGGTATGCCTTCATGCGCATGCACACCGCGCAGCATATCGTCAGTAGAGTCGTCTACGACAAATTTCATGCCCAAACGGCGGGAAACCAGATTCGAGATACCTATTCTCATATTGACTTTCACCCCGCTACCTTTCAGTCTTCAGATCTCTCGGGAATTGAAACAGCAGCAAATGACATTATTCAACAGGATATCCCTGTAATTATTGAGACCATTTCGAGGAATGAACTTGCTAACCGCATGGGTCCTGATCGTTCTGATTTAACCAAACTTCCGATATCAGTGAAACAAGTTCGCCTTGTAAGTGTGGAAGGCTATGATGCTTATCCCTGTGCGGGTACTCATGTTAAACGAACTGGTGAACTCAAAGGGCTCCATATCACGAAACGGAAAGCCAAAGGAAAAGGCACAATTCGAATTACCTATGAACTCATCTAATTCTCCTAAGACGTTCTCCTTAGATGACCTTTATGAACTCAGCTAGATCCTTTCGGACAGGTCGTTCTTTCTCAACCTGAACCTGTTTTTCGGTCATAAGCCTAGTAGCAGTTGCTGAATGTTTTCCGACAATAACTAAAGTAATCAGGGTCATGCCTTTGGAGATACTGAGAAGCTCTTTGATTTCTTCTTGATTATATCCAGCAATTGGATGTGCAACAAATCCCATTTCAGTCGCGCGAAGGATGATGAAGGCCGTTGCCATTCCGGTATCAAATAGGAAATAGTCGCGCCCGGGTATTGTGCAATCTAAGCTCTTTTCTGAGTAGACGGCGATAATCATGGAAGCCGCCTGAGTCCACTCATTGTTCTTAGACATAGACTCAAAGATTTTCGTCAACATCTTCGGGTCTCGAACAAAGACATACCTCCAGGGCTGATTGTTGAAACATGATGGAGCAAGTTGCGCACTGGATGCAAGGTCTTCGATCAATTCATCCGAGATATTAGTGGCCTCAAGGGCGCGATAGGCACGTCGAGTTTCAATAGCCTCCTTTACTTCCAAAAGACTCACCGTGAGAAAAGGGTTACATGCCAAAAAAGAACATTTCGGATTTCATAGAAAATAAATACACTAGATTTTCACTACAAATCACTGTACAATGTCCAAACATTATGGTTTAAATGACCTAGTTTCCAATATACACTGGTTACCTTCCGAGGTTATCTCATGGGTGGACTTTACCCTCCTGAGTTTGAATGTCAAGCTGAACTTAGTGATGGGTGCTGTATCCTAATCCGCCCACTCAACTTCGATGAATATGACCGACTCGACCACTTGTATCAAAATTCCTCAGTTGAATCCTTACGCAAACGCTTTGGTTGGACGGATGCCCGTGAATGGCTCCGGTCGATAAAAGGCTGCATTGATACTGGCAATCTCTGTCTTGTGGGCGAATATACGAATAATACTGGGAAGCCAGAAATCATTGGTGACTGCTGGTATTTCATTGATAAGAATTCAGGAACTGCTGAGGTCTCAATACTGGTCCGAGATGATTTTCAAAATAAGACCCTTGGAACCAAACTAATGACAAAATTAGTTGATATTGCACGTAGCGAGGGATTATACCGACTCTTTGCACTGGTTAATGTAACAAACACTCCAATGCTTCGAATTGTTCAGAGATTGAATTTTAATTTCGTTCATGGCGCAGACGGAGTGAACCTCTATCGTCTAGACCTCTAATTTATTGACTTACAAATTCTCGAAGTGTGTGAAAACTTCTTATAGCAAAAATGTATAGGCAACACTGAAACCCTTTGCCTGTGGGGACGACTGAAGCATGAGTAGCATAAATGACGATGCAGATGTTTCCTTAAAGGTCATCGCTGTTGGTGATGCTGCAGTTGGCAAAACCAGCATTGTAGGCCGTTATGTGACCGGTGCCTTCGAAGCCTCGTATAAAGCCACTATCGGAACAGACGTGTTCCGGAAAATTGTCACTGTTGAAGGTCGAAGAATTGGTTTGCTTTGTTATGATACCGCAGGACAAGAACGATTTCGAAACCTAGTGGAACGCTATTTTGTCGGCGCCATAGGTGCTCTCATGGTCTATGATGTGACCAACCGTGAGAGTTTCGATAATCTTCCTACTTGGTCAAGACAAGTTGATCGACATGCTGGTGAAGCTCTAAAAATCGTAATTGGCAACAAAATTGATCTTGAAAAAGAACGTGTAGTCTCCGAACAAGAGGGCATCGGAATGGGCCGACAACTTGGTGCTGAGTTCATGGAGACAAGTGCTAAAGATGGAGTCAATATTGAACCAATCTTCGAACGAATCGCCCTTTATGCTATCGATCGAGTTCGAGGGCGAATAGTCTAATCCTATTTTACTCCGGTGGATGTAAAGGCGTTCCACACACCTCACAAAAAGCTTCAGGCTCTTCTAAGAAGGCTCCACACTTCGGACAATATTGCACACGTCTACGACGGACACGTTGGGGGGTTGCACGCACTCGGGTAGCAGTTGGCTGTGCTTGTCTTCGACTTTTTGGTAAGTCAGGTCGAGCTTGCCCAGTACGGTACCGATACATAGCATGTTCTAGTACTGAGCTAAACTGCTTCTTCCGTTTCTCAAAAGCTTTTTTTGTCTCATATGGTTTGGATTGAACGACAAGCAGTTCAAACCATTTTTCCTCTTTACTCTTTGCATCAATATCAGGAGTTACATGAATTATCACTCGGTCATTTTGGCTGTCAATATGAGCGATCTGGTCATACCGAATGTATTCTGCAATGGGCCCCCCTCGAAATGAAATTAGTCCCCCTGTCAGGCCTTTTCGCTTGGCATAAAATGCTACTCCACGGTTGGTCACAGCAATTTGCCCAACTTTGAGAACATGACCGCGTATATCGTCTCCGGTTTCCACATAGATCTGTGAAGTATAAAGTATCGTATCTTCACCAGGAATGAGTTTACTTACTTCTTTCCCGAGTTTTCCTTCCGGAATATACCAATCTCCAATGGGCATACAATCACCTATACGTATTCAACTGTTCTCCTTTAAAGTCGAAGGGAAAACAGAAATTTAAGATTGACTGAGTTAAGCAACAATCCTGAGGTGTTCACATGAATCCTGAAAACAATGGTCAGCAGGAAGCTTCCTATGAATGGCTGAAAGGCATTCGTGAGTGTCCTCAATGTGGAGAAGAGCATGAATTACGCATTTGAAAAAGAAAGTTAGTATGCAAGACTTGTGGTGTCATAATGTGGGGTTATATTCAGAATATTAAAGAGTAGATCGTGATTCTTATCTGTGAGGGTTAATGGTATGAAAAACAAGCTTGCTAAAAGAAATCCTAGTAGCCAAGCCACCCGTTCAGGCATCTTGATCGCTATCGGTGTTACAATCATTTGGCTAAGCGTCATGTTTGTCGTAGTGGAACAATCCTTATTTCCTTGCCCGGGAGAAAGGAGAATTCCTGTTACAGGTGATTGGATTTACGGATCGGTCAACGAGTCCGTACCCGTTTATCATGTCGCCACAGGTGAAGCTAACGAGGTAATCATTTCATACCTAGCAACCTCTAACCAAAGTATTGTCTTCATTCGCCTTTCAGATTCAACTAATACCACTCTTTTAATCATATCCACTACTCAGGTCAACCTCGAATCCAACGGGTTTGTGTTCACAACGGACTATCCAGAAAATGTAACTCTAAGTATAATTCGTGACACAGACGATGTAGTTTTCACACTTGGTTTCGCTTTTTATCATGTTATTCCTCCTGTTGATTGTTTGAGAATATTCCTCTCACCGTTTGTCCTCGTTTTTGGTTTAGTAATCGGGTTCATCCTAATCTGGAGTGGGTTTAAAGCTCTCCAACGACTAAACACAGATCCTTCTCCCGTATTACCATAAAAAGGAAATTTGTGCTATTCTCATCCACACTAATGATGCCAAGATGTTGAATGAATCATCTAAACAAGTGAACCTTCAAGGAAAAATAACGAGAACGTTGAAATTGAATACTGCCCTTAATTTAAGATTGTGGAGATGCCAATACGAAGTAATTAGAGTTCCACTAAATCGAAAATCAATATACTTCTTTAAGACTGAATGAGGATTCGAAAGGCTATTATAGAGAGGTTTGGGGTTCGCTTATCTGTGACAATTGATCTGGTTGTAGCAGGAAAACTCGCAATTGATGAATTATCATTCAAAGCTAAGGAGGCCAAGCCAGTCTTAGGTGGGTCAGCAGCGCATGTGGCTCTTGCTGCAGCCACAATGGGCAGTAAAGTAGCCATTGTCTCTGCAATTGGCGAAGATTTTCCTGAACGATTTATTCGAGTTCTTGAATCAAAAAACATCGATTTATCTGGCGTTGTTTATCGGAAGGGTCAATCCTCTCATTTTTGGGCCGATTTTGCATCAGATGGAACAATGACAAATTACAGCCTTCATTTTGGTGTTGGTAACCAACTGTCATTTCGGCACTTCAACCGTTTAATCAAACAAACACGTGCAGTTCATCTCGGGATTCTCCCTCCACACCTACAACGAGCCTTAATCAAACGAGTGTACCATAAAGGACCCCTCCTCAGTATGACGACCATTTTTCATCAAGCCCAGACATTGCGAGATAAGATTGTGCCGCAGCTTTCCTATCTAGATATTTTGTTTCTTAACGCCAAAGAAGCAATGTACCTTACTGGTGCATCAGATACCAAAGAAGCAATCAAGCATCTTGGAACTCAGGTTCCACTGGTTGTTGTAACTCAAGGACCGGATGGCTGTATAGTCTATCATGACAAAAAGGTTCAACATATTCATAGCTATAAGGTGCGTGAAATCGATGCCACTGGCGCTGGTGATAGCTTTGCTGGAGCGTTTTTGTCTAGCTATCTCAAAGACAAGGATATTGTTAAAGCAGCCACCTGGGGAAATGCAGCTGGGGCATTCAATGTCCAGGATCTTGGATGTACTAACTTGGGCAGAGCCACACGACAAGATTTAGAAAGATTGGTATATTCCCAACCTAAAGCAACTACGAAGTGAAAACTCCACACAAGCCAAAAGGCTTTAGCCTTGAAAGAAGAAATAGATAGGACTCAAGGGAGGATTGCGTTTGTCTAGTCGGACAACCCCGAATCAGGCAAATATCAGAGAATTATTCAATCGAGGAGTAGAATGCATCCGCCAACGTAAATACAAACAAGCCCTCGAATGTTTTGATAAAATCCTTGAATCCGAACCCCAACGAGTTAACGTATGGTATAATCGAGGAGTGACTCTTTACCAACTTCGAAAATATCGAGCTGCCATTGAAAGCTACGATAAGGCGATTGGGCTAGCCCCGGATTACGCACGAGCATGGAACAGCAAAGGTCAAGCACTAAGTAAACTTGGACGACACCTAGACGCCCTCGAATGCTTTGAAAATGCCACTCACCTCGACCCGAAGTTCGCAATTGCTTGGAACAACCGCGGAATGGAACTATCCAAACTCAATCGCCAAACCGAAGCCCTCCAATGTTTTGAAAGAGCCATCCAAATGGACCCCTCCTTTGCTATTGCCTGGTTCAATAAAGGCACCCGTATGGTCGCCCTCAGCCGCTATGACGAAGCAGTCGGAAGCTTTGAACAAGCACTAACCATTGATCCAGAATTTGTAGAAGCCTGCTATCACCTTGGACTAACCTTTGAAAAAACTGGTCGAAAACAAAAAGCCGTCAAATACCTTCAACGGGTTCTCCAAATCGACCCTAAGTTCCCCGGTATAAAGGAAAAACTCGATTCTCTGAACAAACGAGGTTAATCAAAGCCACGAGTTTTAAGACAAACTCAAAGAACTCTCATGCAGAATGGTTTATTACATCTTATCCCCTAGCCATTGAACGGCGATTGACGTGAAATGGACACTCGACGATTCTCGATTTGTATATGGCGTAGGCAAAGAAGACCTCCATTTTCTCGACATCGATCATAAAGGAAACCTCTGCATCACTCTTAACGGAAACCAAATCAGCCTCAAAAATGTAATTCGCGAGGTTGGAAAGCATGTCCGAGACAAAGGGTATACCCGCATACCCTCCTTTACCCTTCGAATTCCACAGCTAATCAATTCACAGATAAAGAAGGTCTCCAAAGTCTACACGGAGGTCATGGATGAACATCAATATCAAGGAAAATATCGGGTGGTCTACCCACTCAAGGTAAATCCCATGAAACAAGTCATCGAACAGGTCCTCAAATTCAACCCTGATTATGGGCTAGAAGTGGGTACGAAGTCAGAGTTATTTATTGTTTTAAAAGAGCTCCAAGACCAAAGACAGCGGCTTATCATGTGTAATGGAGTTAAAGACAGAGAGTACATCGAAATTGTCCGTCAAGCCCTTCATGACGGGTACAATCTTTGGATTTCTGTCGAATCCATTAAGGAAGCACAACTAGCCCTAGAATTACTTCCTCAAGATAAAATGCGACTCGCCCTTCGGATCAAACCTTATGTCTCGATTGTCAGCCACTGGGGAGCATCCGCAGGACGCCATTCCAAGTTTGGCTTGAGTGTCGAAGATTTATTCAGTACAGTTAACCTCCTCAAACAACATAGAGTTGAATCAGCTGTCGTAGCTATACATGCCCATCCAGGCTCTCAGGTCCTTGGTAATATCTATGCGTTCGCTGAATACATCGCGCACACTTACACGTACCTCTACGATGAAGGATTCACTAACCTCAAGGTCATCAATGTCGGAGGAGGACTCCCCATCAACTACGATGGCCACCTCACTCCTGGCACCATCCACGCCGACGCGACAGCCATCGTTGTAGCACTCATGAAGATCCTTGGTGAACACTATCCCAAACCCGATATTATGACTGAATCCGGTCGCGTAATTACAGCACTTTATGCCCTCCTAGTGGTCCGTGCCTTTGAACTGCGGCGAATATTCCCTGAAACACTGAAAGCCCCTTCTCTGCAACTTCTAGAAGAAACGAAGAAAGCTCAAGATGCCCGAACCATCCTCCAAGCCTGGAAATACTGGCAACAACAGGCTTCCAAACATCAAACCTTGGAGCAAATACGAGAATATGAAAACCTCACTGGATGGGTGAAAACACAACTTCGTCAGCTATTCGTAAACCGGGATAATTATGAAGACTATCTGACTGATCCCTTAGCAAAAGACCTACTCCGTCCTGAATACATAATTCAAGGGAATTTCTCTGTCTTTAATGGCGCTTGTGACCATGTTCTCGTTGATCAGTATTTCCCTATCCTTCCCATCACCGATCTTCATACACAACCTGCTACGTTAGTACGACTCGCAGACATCACCTGTGATAGTGATGGTGAAATTTCCAACTACGCACCACCACTCAGTGACCGACGCTTATTCACTAAGGATGGCTTTCCCCTCACCACCCAACACAAACACACACTCGGAGGATTCCCCGTTGGGGACATTTCCTCGATCGATGATGATTACCTTGTTATCGCCTTAGTTGGTGCCTATCAGGATGTCATCGAAATGGACCACAACCTCATTGGTGACCTCCCTGATGTCCAACTCACTCTAACCGAACAAGGAGACTGGAGTATTGGCTGGCTAGGCGCTGCACAAACTATACAAGACCTTGCCACTGATGTAGGATTTACACTCCCCAACCTCGACGATCCCTATATCGATTAGCCTCTCAGGAGTAACTAAAATGACACAAGGCACATATCCAGATATCATTAAAACACTACCCAAAGTTGATATTAATATCGATGGAATTGAAGCATGGCTCGCACAAGGAGAAACCTTCCAAATCGTCTTCTTCGAAATCCAACCCGGAGTAACCATCCCACCACACTCTCACAAAGCACAATACGGCATGCTTATTGAAGGCGAAATGACTCTAACCATAAGTGATCAAACCAAGCGATTGAAATCTGGCGACTCTTACTATATCCCAGAAGATGTCACTCACCACGGCATTTCCCACACTTTTGTACGTGCGATGGACTATTTCGATGAGCCAAACCGATACAAACCGAAGAGTTAGACAAGGACCTTTTCGCTATTTCTTACTCACTATTCTAGTTCTTCGTCGATTTAGGAGAAGAATGAGAACGAGTATTTGTATCACGATAATGCCAATTGCTACAGCTATTATCAAATAAAGGAGCAGCGGAGGACCACTCGGAGGACATGGTGTGCGGGTGTCTGGTTGTTCAATAGCAAAGTGCCAACCGGAATATCGTTCTAGAATGATGTATTGCTTAGTAACTCTAGTCAGCCACTTGAAACATCCAGTACCAGTAAAATCTAATGGAGTTTCAAGGCTCCAGGTGAAGTTTTCACTCTCATATGGACTCCAAATATGTTTGGGAAGAATCTGAACACTCGTGGCGTCTAAAAAGGTTACATATCCAGTACGATTAGAATAAATCTCCACTGTGTAGTTATCTGGCGTATCGACCCGATAAATACTGGCGACATTATCTGCTGTATACGTACCATACCGATGAATATTCATCAAGCTATACCTTACGTCTTCCGATGTGAAAGGCGTGCCATCGTGCCAAGTGATGTTCTCGTAGAGGTAGAAGCTGTACTTCATGCCCTCCTGAATATCTCCAGCAGCGACGGTGGGTTCCAAGGTCCACGCATACGCTAAATCCGGCGCAGCTCTGGTGTAATGGTCTAAGGGATCAAGCCGCCATAATTTAGAATAAAGCAGGTTGAAAATCGTTTGATCATACTCTGATGAACTTAGAATTGTATTTGTGAAATACATTCCTTCCGAAAGCACAGTTACGTATTCAGTGGGTATACACCCAAAAGGACCACCTACTGCTTCCGTGAGTCGTATAGATTGATAGGTGTAGGGGTTTCCTCCCATGCGGTTGATACCGACTTGGTTCACATACCCGTCCCAAACATCTGTACGGTAAGCATGGATGTGTTTATCGTTATAACAGACAATCATGGGCATCTCCTCCATGAGGATACGACAGCAGTTCCAAGCCCAGTTTCTTGCTTCCAACCGTGTCGGGGCGCTCATAAACATCGTACAGTTGTAATCGTATGCAGTATTATTGAAGCGGTAAAATTTGATATTATCTTCTCCTTCAGAATGGAACATATCATACAGGAGGGTAGGAGTGCCTGGCGGATTGATATTCCAAACGAAACACCCCAAGTTGTATTCACCAGAGTCTAGACCCGCTATCAAAGCATTGAAGCTCATTTCAACCAGTTCACCTTGAAGCCCACATTCTTCCATTCCATGGATTAGAGCAAGGGTAGCAGAGATAGCGGGAGTATTAGGAGTCGCAGAGGTCCATAGCTGGATTTTTAGCCCATCTGGTGCCCACACATCACCTCGCTTATCCCAGGTCGTCCAGTTTCCGCTCATATCAGCATCATAGTATCGCCAACCGGGGTGGGGAGAATCCGGAGTATCAATGATATGCGTGGCATCGAGTGTAGCATTAGCACTTGCGATGTCTTCATAATAGAAGTGGGACGCCATTTGGTCCTCATAGGACCAATATTCAAAGGCGAGAGGAATGGGATTGTCCATGACCTGGGCAAACCCTCCTCGTGCATTCACTACAACAGTTGGTTTGTGTAAAGCATGTGCTAAAGCGAGACGATACCCGGTAATGTTAGTGGGGAACCGTTGGCACTGCATTGTAAATTGCCGGTACATCGTTCCCACTTCAGAAGACACTTCAACACCAGGGGTGGCTTCGAGTTCAGCCATTGATTGGTAGGGAACCTGTTCATCGTATGAAGACACTTGACCCGCTATTAGTGCCATTAAAGCCTGGGTAATATACTCTATTGGATATACTTGGAAAAAGATGCGATCTACATATCCTCCGTGAGGATTATATCCGCTGGGATAGGCCCATGTTGCAGTCGAAATCGGGTAATCATATTGTAAGAATTGAAACACTAGCAGTAATTGAATCAGACATACACATAGTGCGATATACTTCAAATTGTTCCGTTGCGACACCATGCTTCGTTTTAGCCCCTAAGGACAAAGATTGATATTATCTACCCTCCACAAGTATTGCCAATTTTATTAGTTATTAGTGTGATGAAAGGGGCTAGAGACTGGTTTATCAATGAATCTACATAAAATTATATATTCAGTTCTTGATGAGAATTATTAGAATCCAACAGAACATGTTGGCAAGTGTCTATCGGAAGGGATGAGCTTTTAGCTTCTTAGGGGATATAACCGCACCTGTACTGATTCTACCTGTGGAGTGGACAATTCATTGCCCTCAATGACTATTAGGACCCGAATTTTAGCTGCATTTCTATTACTATTACTCGTACCAACCTCAATTTTGGTATTCTATAACACCTGGCAGATACTAAGCTTATCTGAAGACAATGCCACTGACGCCGCTTCAGCCCTGCTACAGGTTGAATTGGACCACTTGGAGGGCCTGGCTAGTGATGAGGCTCAACGAGTGGATGAAATCTTTGCTCAGATTGATGCCCAAATTACTATGCTGGATTTGTATTCGGAAGGGCTGTTCAATGGATTTGTGAATGTGACTCCTTACCAGTCTTATTGGTGGAATGCGTCTGCTGAGTTTGCCCAGACGGGTCGATTGATTCCGGGTCGCCATTACGATCCTGATTATGATTCCTCGGATATCTCCTTTGAGGTCTCTTGTTACTATATGCCCCGGAACAAATACCCAGGTGGTGATCCTTTCAATTGGTCATCAGAACTAGAATATCTGCTAAACGTGTCTTCAAACATGGATTATATGTTCAGGAATATGCTGGAAGGAAATCCGAACTATATCTGGATTTACGCTGCGTTTGCTGGTGGGTATTCATTGTTCCGAAACTACCCGTATGACTCCATGGAATGGACCCAATATGATGAGAACGACAATCCCGTGAACCCTGCAGATGATTGGGACCCTCAAACCTTTGATTTCTATCAGGGACCATCTGCTGAAACAGGCAATAACACAGTCTGGACTTCTCCCTACTGGGATCCAGTGGGTTGGCTCATGTCAGCTGGTCGTCCCATCCGTTACAATAATGGTACATTAATTGGTGTTGTCAGTGTGGACCTGACGATTCAAACGGTGACTGATCTCATCTTGAATATCACTGTGGGTGACACTGGGTATGGATTCATGATTGACCGAAACGCCGATTCGATTTCACATCCTATTCAGGGAGAAGAGCTGGTTAACATCGTTTCCTTGGAGATGGCTGGCACTTCGCCAGCTGAACGCACCAGCTTTGAATCCGTCGTCAATACCATGCTGACTGGGACAAGTGGTCTTTCAGAGTATCAAAAGAACGGGAGTAAATGGTACATTGCCTATGCACCTATTCCTACTACAAACTATTCACTAGCTGTTGTGGTTCCTGAACTGGACATTATTGGTTCTGTTGTGATTCTTCAAAATCAGATTCTGTCACAGAGTACAAATCAAATCATAATGTTACTCGTTGTGATGGTCATCGCGATTGTAATCATGTTTGGGATTAGCCTCTATATTTCTAATCGGATTACCGAGCCCATTCGGGAACTCATCACTCTGACCACTTATATTGCAGAAGGAGATTTGTCACGGGAGTTGAGAGGTGACTCCGGGGAAATGGCGCCAGAAATCGGAATGCTCCATGATGCTTTCAATAATCTTCTAACAAGCCTCCGTTTTGGTAACCTCGACTATTATGGAGGTGATTTAGATCGAGCTTATGCTAATTATCAGAAAGCCTTGGCATTATTCGAAACAACAGAAAATGAGCGGGGTATTGCTCTCGCGAAAAATAACATTGGCAACATCTACAGAGCATGGGGCGACTCTGCAGCAGCGCAAAAATATTACCGAGAAGCAATTGAAATTGGCGAACGACTCAAAGACAAAAAGGGACTGGGCTCTCGATACAACAATCTCGCCCTCTTAATGATGGATCAAGAAGAGTACCAGAAAGCCCTCGACTATCTCAATCTCGCTTTGGATTTTGATAAAGACAGTAATAATGATCGCGGTCAAGTGCTTCGTATCTCTAACCGGGGATTGGTCTACCAACAAATGGGCGACGATAAAAAAGCAGAGAAAGCCTTCAAAGAGTCCCTTCAATTAGCTGAACGAATTGGATATGAACGTGGAATTGCATATGCTCGGTTGCATTTAGGCACACTCTATCTTCAAGAAAAACACTTTGAGGACGCCCAAACCCAGTTAGAAGCCTCGCTGCTGATAGCTAAGGACTTAGTTGATGTGTCTTTGGTCTCACAATGTTTAACCAAACTCGCTGAAGTCCATACAAAAATGGGATTCAAAGACGAAGCAACCCGTTACAATAACATGGCTATTTCTCTTGCCCGTCGTACAGTGAGTAAAAAATATGTTCTATATGTTATTGACTACAGTGGCTCAATGGGCGGTCAACGCATCCGAGCTGCCATTAATGGAGCTTTAGCCCTGCTAGATTTACAGGTCAATCCCCAGGACGAAGTCGGCGTTATTACCTTTAGCAGCCAAAGTAACATCGTTCTTCCCATGAGCTCAATGGAAGCTGAAGCTCCGACCATCCGTCGGACCATTGAGCGGTTGCGATATCCATCGGGCAATACTGCCTTCTACGATGCCCTCGGGGATGCAATGAAAGTTCTAGCAGAAGTAAAAGGGAGCGAACAACGCTGGCTCATAGCCTTAACCGACGGATTGGACAATGCTAGCGATAACTACACGATCCATCAGCGTAAACGTAGAGGTCTGTTTGGTGGAGTGGACAACTCCATCCAAGCTCTCATTCGTGATAGCCTGCTGAATGTGAACCTCATAATCATTGCTGTGGGAGATGAACTCCAGCGTGTTGAAGGGGATCTTCGTCGCCTTACAGACGAGTCCCCACGAGGACACTATATTGGTATCACTGACCGGCGAGATGTAAGACCAGCTATTGAACAAGCCTTTCTTCAGGTCCGCGATATCCTCGCCCAAGTAGATGTGGAGGGAATTTCTTTCGATACCGAATAAGGAGTGGAAATGTGATGGCACGAAGTATCCGAACCAATGTAATCATCAGTTACGTCCTGTTAGCTTTACTCTTCATCAGCGTCATCGGTTTCCTTTCAATAGGATTTACGGACTTGATTGGCACCACCACTTACGATCAGTCTTCTGATGCCCTCCAAACGCAAATCCGGACAAACCTTCAAAGTCAATCGGGACAAATCGCGAGCATCATCAACCAAAAATTCGATAATGCAGAATCCATGGTTCTGATGATGGCTAACGAACTCGAACATATCCTCAATGGGTCTCGGTATGGTCCTCGAGATGTCTATTATGATTGGTTCTTTGAGTACAACCGGACTACTGGTCTTGTTCCTACTGACACCTTTTATGATGCTTCATACCAGGTCTGGCTATCATGGAGCTATGCTAGTTACTATTTCCCTGGATCCAACCACAACAACTACTTGCAGCGGAGCTCTGAATTAAACCAGACCATTGAAAGTGTTGCGTCCATGGATTATATTTTCCAAACCATTCATGCCAATGCGCCTGATTTTCGCTGGCTTTACATTGCTTTTGCTGGAAGCAATCTCTTCATCAATTATCCTGGAAGCGTAGTTGGGGGAACTTTCGCTGAAAGGATGAGTGATCCCTATTATCCTACAACTCAGCCTTGGTATCAAGAAGTCATTACGGGCCAAGGTGACATCGTATTCACTGAGCCTTATTTTGATGAAATCGATGGTGTTCCCCTCATCACGATTGGACGCGCCGTCTATTATCCCAATGGCACCCTCATGGGAGCAATTTGTGGTGATATCTCCATTCAAGATATTGTTAATAAGATCCTTGACTTCCAAATCTTGGATACCGGGTATGCATCCTTGATCACATCAACATCCTTGGTTATAGCACATCCTGAATTCATTCCCACTGATCCAACAGAGCCTTTACCTCTCCTTAATGAAGTGGAAATCAATTCCGGTGGGAGTTCGGCATTGTCTAGTAGTCAAATTACCGAGTTGACCTCAGGAGAATCAGGGATTCTTTCTTACACGCGCGATGGTCAACATCGTTATCTAGCGTATACTCCCGTCGAAAAGGGTGATTACATCTGTCTAGTTATTGTGCCTGAAGCAGAAGCAGTAGCGTCAGTTGCTCCATTGCAGTTTCGAATGGCGAATGCGACTTTCACTACTGCGCTTCAAGTAATTATTTTGATGGTCATTACATTGGCTGCTTCACTCGCGATTGGATCCTTGATTGCGTTTTACATCGTAAAGCCGATAAGCCGTCTCACAGACCTCGCGGTTAGCCTTTCAACCGATAAAGCCCGGAAAGATATTCTTGCGGGAGTAGAGCTGGATCCAGAACTCCTCAGTAAAAAAGACGAAATTGGTCAGCTCACACGGGCTTTCGCCTCTATGGTCGAATCAGTTCGGGAAGAAGAAACTGAACGTATCAAAGGTGAAAACCGTTGTCCGAAATGTGCCTCTCCTGTTAGTCCTAAATGGCGCAGCTGCGTGTACTGCGGTGCTTCCTTGGATGAAACCACCGAATGGGGAGTTACCGATACAGAGAAAGTGCAACACTTCATCGCTCAGAGCCAATGGAATGAAGCTGCCCGTATCGGAGCTGCTGCTGTTGATCCACTTCTTCAAGTCCTCCAAGAGGGTGATATCGAATCTCGGCGCGGAGCGACTGATGCGTTAGGACAAGTTGGAGACGCAGGAATAGAGCCCCTCATTGTGGCTCTTAAAGACGAAGATAGCTATGTTCGCTGGCGAGCCGCCGTTAGTTTGGGTCGGATTGGTGACCCACGTGCTACTAGTGCCCTTATTCGAGCCCTCAAGGATGAAGATGGTCTAGTCCGTGGAGGTGCAGCTTGGGCCCTTGGAGAAATCGGTTCAAGTAAAGGCCTTCGACCACTTCAACAAGCAGCGAAAAAAGAAGACGAGCAAACCGTGAAAGAAAGCATCGACGAAGCAATCGCAAAGCTCACACCCAAACGGAAACGTCGAAAATAACTGATACAGACAAACTGGAAAGAACCACCATTTGTAGTACGGATTCTATAGATTTATACGAATAGATTCTCAGTTTGTGATTGTTTGTTCCATTCCAAATCCAAAGCGATAACGCTAAATGTGATGGATGTCATCCCTCAGCCACGGAGGATTTCACCCTTGGACTTACCTCAAAAACTAGATAACACTCAACCACTGTCCAATATCAAGTGGGCTTTGAAAATCCTCTTCGTTGGCGATGAAGGCGTTGGTAAGACTGGACTCATGTGCAGCGTCTCAGATGGTGTCTACATAGACGGATTTCGCACCAAATTAGGCAGCTCCTTTGGTGCACGGCAATTTAATTTGGATCCCGTACGCGTCCAGTTACAGATTTGGAATTTAACTGATTCGCCGAATTTAGCTGACCTTCGACGTCGACTAATTCGAGGCGGCGCAGGCGTCGTGTACGTATTTAGTCTGACGGACAAAGCCTCTTTCGATAATATCATCAACTGGGTTGATGAAGTTCGTAGAGTATTAGGCATTGTACCCTCCATTTTAGTTGGAACCAGACAAGAGTCAAGGAAGCAACGGCGTGTTACCAAGCGGGAAGCCAAACAACTTGCGAAACACCTAGGAATTCCTTACATCGAAATATCACAAGAGAAGGATCCTCATTTTGAACAGGCACTACAAAGCATGGTTGTTAATATCCTGAAAAACAGCTAACCCCCCTATTTTCACCCCAAATTTGTATGGTTTCGAAGAAACCTTTTTTATCAGCAACTCAAATGGTGAGGACAATGAAGCGTGGGATTTCTTTTGCCAAATTCAATAGAGTCTTCCGATGTAAAAGGTCGATTTGATAAATCACACCTTTTAGCAGTAATTACCGCCTTTTTCGTCACAATACTTTGGTCGTCTTCATTTGTTATCATCAAATTCGGCCTTGCTGAAATTCCACCGTTAATTTTTGCAGGATTACGATACACCATAGCTGCAATTATTCTCTTGGCTGCTGTACTCCTAATCCCCTCGCACCGACAAGAAGTCAAAGCTCTATCCAGGAGTTGGTGGTACCGCTTAACCCTCTATGGCCTTATTTACTACACGATAACGATGGGCACGCAGTTCATTGGATTAGCACTTCTCCCGGCACTCACGGTCAGTTTCATCCTCAATTTCACGACAATCCTTGTTGTTATTTTTGCGTTCTTTTTCTTGCAAGAAAAACCAAATCCTAAACAGATTGCCTTAGTGCTTGTTGCCTTGCTAGGAGCATACTTCTATTTTTGGCCCATCGATATCATCACCAGCTCCCTGTTGGGCATTGTAGTTGTGATCGTGAGTCTAGTCGCAAATGCATTTTCAGCCATAATTGGTCGAGGTATAAACCGTTCACTTGAAGTGTCAGCTCTTGTCGTGACAGCAATTAGTATGGCAATTGGAGCTGTGTTCTTGATAGTTGCCGGATTCATCACAACGCCAGCAATCATTCTTTCACCATGGGGAGTAATTACAATTCTTTGGTTGGCGATTGTTAATACCGCGTTAGCCTTCACTTTATGGAATAAAGCCATGCAAAAACTCAGTGCACTAGAGACTACTATCATCAATAGTACCATGCTAGCTCAAATTGCCATACTCGCTTTCATCTTTCTTGGCGAAATCCCGACACCAGTTGACTGGTTGGGAATCATCCTGGTAATGATTTCAGCTATGCTTATCCCGTTACTTCGCACCCGAAAAAATGAGGGTCAATCAGCCTAAGAAAGAGTCTTATTTGGGTGTGACTAATATTGTTTAACGGCTCTGGCGGGGAAGAAATGAGCGATACAGCGGTAGCCACCAAAACGAAAAATGTTCAAGAGGCTCTGCTAACTTATCTCCAGAGCATGAAGACATTTTACGCTGAGTTATATTCTCCATCGAATATCACAAAGATGGAAGCGCTACTACCCCCTGAACAAATAGGGCAAAGTGATGAACCAATTTTTATTCGATTAGCCCGAGCAGAGAAATGGTGGTTATCAAACCTATTTGTGAGTTTGTCAAAAATCGATCAGATGTTAGCCAATATCGAACGATGGCGGACCTGGTTTCTTGATTTGGTAGACAACTTGGAATTTAAAGATGAAAACATCCAACTCCTGACTAAAGGTCCCGATGTGGTTAACGATTATCTGAGAGGACGAAAACTCGATGAGGGATATGTCCGACTTGTAGTAAATAATGCCACGAATGATTTTCTTGAGTATATTCGAGAAACCCGAGAAATTTTAGACCAACTTGTGAACTTAGATGAATTCATCCAACGATTAGAAAGCCCTGTTTTGCAAAAATTTGAACTTCGGCTAAAACGAATTAAAAAAGTCGATTACAAAAAATTACTTCAACAAATGCAACAATTATTGGCAGCAACTTATAATGCCCCTGATCAGGAGAACTTTCTTCACAACTTGGCTGCTCTTTTACATATTTTCGCTGGATGGCGTCAAATGATTCAACTTGATGATGACACCTTGGACGATCCAAAAACCATGGGGCAATTTGTGAGAGAAGCCCGAAAAACTGTGAACGAGCTAAATCAGCTTACCCAAAGCTTTCAGATATTTGTAGAATCCCGAAACCAAGCCGATTACTATCTTCGCCAAGCGGAATTGTCCACGATTCGGATGATGCTTAGTTATGAAGGAACAGCTGAGAAATGGTGGCTTGAATACATCCAAGCTGAGCCAGAAGAAATTGAAGGATTTATTCCAAACAAATTAGACGCCCATCAACTCTTGATTGGAGTTACACACAGTCTCGCACTGCTTGAAGATTTGGAGCAAAGGCTTATTCCTCAAATGCCCAGTTTGAAAACTACTGTCGGAGAACTAGGTAAATTCTTACAAAGCAAAGCAATTGAATTGTACCAGGAAATCAACCAATCACGACTCAGTAAATGGGAGAAACATGAGAAATTAATGGTCTCAAATCTAGTGAAGCTTCGAACAGCACTTCATGATCTTTCCAAACTGCAAAATTTGAATCATGAGCGTCACTCGTAAAGGTCATTTTTGCGGTTAATTATTTAAACAAAGAGTTCAGTGGAGCGTGTATTTGATCAAACGGTGTGAACCGTCATGGAAGCCGGGGAATCCAGAATCCAACACCCGCGCCGGAGTTATGTGCTCCTCCTTTCAGCAAATATGACGTGGATTTTTGGTGTCTATCTGTATAGTAATTTTATTGGTTTATTCATGCGCGAAGAGCTCGGAGCTAATTCAGTACAGGTTGGATACTGGTCGACGGTATTTCTGTTGAGCGTGTTGTTATTTACAGGTCTTGGCGGAATTTTAACTGCAAGACTTGGTGAAAAACGAGCAATGATTCTCGGCTGGCTAGTAATTATTCCAGCCCCACTCATCTATTTGTTTGCAGTAACTTGGCAGGTGGTGTTGATTGGTGCCTTCTTAGAAGGTGCAAGCATGCTAGCTGCAGCTCCCATCGGAGCATACATCACTAGCTTGTCAGGTGGTGGTCGAAGGGGTCGAGCTTTTGGCGGATCTGCTGCATCAATCGCATTGGGTGGGATTCCTAGCCCTGTTTTGGGAGGAATTATTATTACTGCATTTGGTTACTCGCTAGTTTTTCTAATTGCGTTTATTCTATTTGTTGTGAGCACTGTCTTGGTCCTACCTATTTCTCCAATCGCTACTACCCGGAAGGAAAGAGTTGAACAACGAAGCTGGAAATTCTTGAAGAACCGTGTTTTTATCTTCGTCACAGTATTTTGGTTTTCCATTTCTACATTATTTTGGATTGCAAACATGTTTGTGCCCTTATTCCTCTTTGATAGGTGGGGATTAACTGAAGCGCAAATAGGCGCACTAGGCTCCATCGCAAATGCATCCGGATCGGTGCTAGGACCTGTGATGGGATGGGTTGGTGACCGCTGGTCCTACATAGGGGCCTTAACATTTCCCGTCATAGGCGTTCTAGGATTTTATGGACTCCTCGTCATGAATCCCACGATAGCCTTACTACCCTTCCTGTATGTCCTTTACGGGTTTGTGCATTGCTTCTCCCTTGTTTCAGCTGTTCTTTCGCATAATATTCCCCGTGGTCAGTTACCCGATGCCCTTGCTGCATACAATCTTATCGGGAGATCATTATCTCCACTTTCACCGATTATTGGGGGGTTAACTTTCGCGATTTCTCCTGGGTTACCGCTATTGCTTACAGCTGCCTTTTTCCCTATACCGTTGTCGATCATAATCTTCCTTCATCGCGCTAAAAAACATGAAAAGAAAATTGCGACACAAGAAGAAAAATCAGCACCGATCCCTTTTGAAGAGATTCATCAGGGAATCTAACTTTTAGACGTATTCTTCGAAAACATGGCCAGTTATTGCGACTGCAACTCGGTTTAATCCATAAATTTGGTAAAGAGGGCTCTCAATCTCTTTAGTGAGATTTAGCGCTTTTGCCGCGTGACCGTTTTCAGCCATTGCCTTAATAATTTTTAATTGCTCGACGCTCCGCGCTTTTTTCCTTTCCAATTCCTTGGTGACTTCTAATGCATCATCGTAACGCTCTTTTTTTGTGAGAACATGAGCAATTTCAGTGAGTGCTGCAATTCGTGAACCTTTCACTTCGAGCCGCATTGCCATTTGAGTAGCTTGTTTTACTTCTCCAAGTTCTGCAAAGCCACGAGCGACCTCAATTAAGGCATCAGGAGGTACATCCTCGTCAAGCTTCTCGGTAACGTTAATCGCTTTCTTGATTTGTTGGTTTTCTACTAACTCCCCTACAACTTTTGCGATGAGAATCGCTCGCGCAAAGCGATTTTCGATATTGCCAATCAATGCTAGTGCCATTGATTCTTTTTCCTCATCGACCAAGGCACCAATGAGAGGGGCGAGAACAACGGTTTGATGGTCTTCACTAATAACTTCCCCATACAATTCAAGAGCTTTGGGTAAATCCCGCATCCGGGCTAGTGCAGCACAAACCTCACCTAATGCCTCAGGTTTCCATCCCTCATCCTCAATATTGGAAAGTAGATCCATCGAATCAGATATCCGATTATCCTTAGCCATCGTCACGATAGCACTACTTAATACGCGCCCAGCTTTATCTGGGTCTCCTAGTTTTTCAGCAACTTGCACAGCAGCCCGAATCTGACCACTAATGGCTAAGGATTCTGCCACTGCAGCTTGAGAATGTAATCTTCGAGCCTTGCTCTCAATTTTCTCAACAACTTCTAGGGCTTTATCGACTTCCTGGCCATGAGCCAAAGAGCGAGCGATTCCATCAAGAATATAATCACGATCTTCTTCATCTTTGAGGTTTAGGGCGATTTTAACAGCTTCATCAGAATCTTTACAACGTCCCAAGGATTTACCCACAATCATAAGGGCTCGCCATCGAGGATTACCGGGACGTACCCCCTTTGCTAATACTAGTGCTTCATCACACAGTTCCATGGAGGCATGCGCTGAGCATATATCCGCCTTTGCCAATTCTTGATCCTTTTCTTCAAGCTTTTGAGCAAGTTCAGTAGCTTCTTGAAGAATCTGACGCGCTTTGTCTTTTAGCGTCTCGGGTTCCTGCTTTTTCTTATCCTTCTTCTTTTTCTTTCTCCATGACATTGGATTTCCCTTTACAAAACAGAATCCGTGACGCGAGTATAGAAACTGTGCATGAGTTCCTTTATAGTATTTTGCAGAGCCCCACACCTACTTGAACATCACTAAGGACAGTTCAACATCTCACCTCTAAATTAAGAGAACATGTGGGATGTGAAATTTGGAAGCTAATAGCACCATGGCACAATCTGTATCTAGATTTAACAAGATCACACCTAAGTATCATCAAGATTAGCAGGATGAATGGGTGATTGCGCTTTCAGGGCAATTTTGCACGCATGCACAGCATTCAACACAGGCATCAATATGCGGTGCGGTGGCCTTGCCATCAACGATTTCAAAGACATCTGAGGGACACACGTCTTTACAAACCGCTGCCCCCGTGCATTTATCATAATCGATTTCGAGCGTGAAATCGCCTTCTTCATTCTTATAGGTCTTAA